>NZ_JAHPYJ010000023.1:0-58498 GCF_019041935.1 Erysipelatoclostridium sp. MSK.7.34 | reverse complement strand
TTCGAGAACTGGAACAGCAGATAAGACGGGATATTGAGGACGGTATCGACAGCACAGGCAAGAAAATGACGCTTTGCCAACTCTATGCCAAACAGAACGCACAAAGGGCAAATGTGAAGAAAAGCACAATGAAACAAAGGGAACAACTCATGCGGTTATTAAAAGAGGATAAGTTAGGTGCTAGGAGCATTGATACGATAAAACCCTCTGACGCTAAGGAATGGGCATTACGCATGAAAGACAAAGGCTTTTCCTATAACACCATTAACAACCATAAACGCTCGTTAAAAGCGTCATTCTATATCGCCATACAAGACGATTGTGTAAGGAAAAACCCTTTTGATTTCAAGTTAAGTGAAGTCCTAGAAAATGATACCAAAGAGAAAGTCGCATTGACAGAGGAACAGGAACAAGTCCTACTCTCATTTATCAAGACGGACAATGTGTATCACAAGCATTATGATGATGTGCTGATATTATTAAAAACAGGACTTCGTATCTCGGAACTGTGCGGACTGACAGTAGCCGATATTGATTTCAAGAATGAAGTTGTGGTTATCGACCACCAGTTACTAAAGAGCAAGGAACAGGGTTATTATATTGAAACGCCTAAGACAAAGAGCGGAATAAGGCAAGTGCCATTAAGCAGAGAAACAATACAGGCATTTCAACGGGTTATGAAAAAACGCCCAAAGGCAGAACCATTTGTGATAGACGGACGGAGCAATTTCTTATTTGTCAATCATAAAGGCAAGCCCAAAGTTGCGATTGATTACAACGCCTTATTTGTCCGTATGGTAAAGAAATACAACAAGCACCACAAGGACAAACCCTTGCCACATATCACACCGCATACGCTACGCCATACATTCTGCACAAGACTGGCAAGCAAGAACATGAACCCGAAAGATTTACAGTATATCATGGGACATTCAAACATCAGTATCACAATGAACTGGTACGCTCATGCGTCCATAGATACCGCAAAATCAGAGGTTCAGCGTCTAATCGCATAAGAAGTATTTACCACGATTTTAACCACGATTGATAGCGAAAATATAAGAAGATAGACCTAGATATGTGAGGTTTACCACAAAAGAAAAATGCCCGTAGAGCCTATAAAATAAGGCTTTGCGGACATTTAAGAAAATATAAAAAGATAGTCAAAAAGACATATATAATTTTATACAAATAATAGTCGATAATAAAGAACATGTTTATCTTATTGCTACTGATTATCAAATAAGTGAGAATGAAAAAGATGAAGTTGAAACAGTATTGTAATAATCGGGGTACGATTCTTCAAGTCGTGTTAGTTATTTTTATTGTTTTAATCTTAAACATAAGTCTTGTTTTTAATAATATAATAGAGAATAGCCGCAGTCTAGAACGAATCAGAGAATTAGATAGGGCACGTTTGTTGGAAATAACAATACTGAGATATTATAAAGAAACAATTTTAAATGATCTTCTTTTTAGTGATGAAATAAGTATTGATGATTATTTCATTAATTATACAGTGGATGATATGGGGAGTTACTATTATATTGTTACAACAATCAAACAAAATGATTCATCATACAGTTTTAATTTGGAGATTAATATCGAAACGCTAGTAATATCATCGTTTGATTATCAATAGTTACTAAAATCACTTCACTTTATCGATGATTTTTGATATAATCACAAAGTAAATTACAAGTAAGGAGATTTTAAAATGATTAGTGTTGGAGATTTAAGACCAGGAATTACTTTTGAATATGAAGGTAACTTATATGTAGTGCTTGATTATTCTCATAATAAAACAGCTCGTGCGGCTGCAAATATCAAAGTTAAAATGAAAAATATGCGTTCTGGAGCAACTACTGAAATTACTTTTGGTGGAAATGATAAAGTAAAAAAAGCACATATCGATAAACGTAAAATGCAATATTTATATAATTCAGGAGATGCTTTAGTTTTCATGGATAATGAAACTTACGAACAAATCGAAATTCCTGCTGGAAACTTAGAATGGGAAATGAATTTCTTAAAAGAAAGTGATGAAGTTGAAGTAACTAGTTATGAAGGAGAAGTATTAGGGGTATCTTTACCAATTAATGTACCTTTCACTATTACAGAAACTGAACCAGCAGTAAAAGGTGATACAGCTACTGGGGCAACAAAAAATGCAATTATCGAAACTGGATTTCAAATTAAAGTACCTTTATTTATTTCTGAAGGTGAAGTTGTCATTGTTAATACAGTTGATGGAAAATATCAAGGAAGAGCTTAACACTAGTTTAACTAGTGTTTTTTTTCATATATTTTAACTTTTAGCATATATTAAAGTAGTTGATAAAAGGAGAAATAATATGAATAGACAAGCCATTACTTTTTTAACCCTATTTAGTCTAATTTTGGTACTTTCAATTTACTATATTCTTCTACCACCTGAAGGTGAAGCCAGTGAAGTATCTGTTAATAATGAAGAATTATCGCAAATTGAAGTATTACAACAAAATTTAGAAAAAGAAAGAGCAGATTTAATTAGTGAAAATAATGCAATTATTGCATCAAGTGATAGCGATAGTAATAAAATCGCTGCTGCTTTGGCTAATATTAGTGAAGCTAAAGAAACTGCTGCTTTAGAAGCAAAAATTACAAAGATAATTAATGATGCTGGTTTTAAGAATGCATTTGTTGAGGTTGAGAATAAAACGATTAAAGTAGTTATTGATAAAAAGGAAGCAAGTAGTAGTGATGCTAACAGTATTATTAAAACAGTTATGGAAAAGACTAAAAATGAGTATCAAGTTGAAGTCAAGTTTATCAGTGAGACTTGAATTTTATCTTAAATTTATATACAATGGGAGTATATAAAGGAGCATTTAATATGAGTCAAGAATATTATTCAGTAGAAAAAGAATCTAATTTAGGAGCTTTAAATATTGGTTTGAGCGTTTTTCAAGCTATAGTTGTAAAAGCAGTTGAGTCAGTTGATGGTGTTCAATTTGAAGGAAATATGATCCCAATGCCTGGAAGTGGGCCAGTTAGAACAAATATTAATAAAAATAACCAAGTAATTATTGATGTTGATGTACTAATTGATTATGGATTGAATGTTGCATCAGTGACTAGTGCCTTACAAAATAAAATAGCTCAAAGCTGTTTTGAAATGACAGGAATCAAAAATGTTAAAGTAAATATTGAAGTTAAAGGAATTAATTTTTAAGGTTATCTTCGGATAATCTTTTTTGTTTTATTATGATGCATTTCGTTTATTTTAAAGTGCAAATATGGTAAAATCATGATAGATATTTTGGAAGGACGGATTAGATGAAAAAATATAGAAAAAAAATAATTAGAGAAAAAGCAGTAATTGCAACTTATCAAAAACTGCTAGTAGATACAAATGAAGATGAGATTCGTGAATATTTAAACAGTGATAAGGATTTATCTAGCAATCAAGATGATTTTGATTATTGTTTTATGTTTATTATAAGTATTGCTAGTAACATTGAACGTTATAAAGCTGAAGTTGCTAAATATTTAAAACCCGGATGGACGTTAGATAGATTATCAAAAATGGAACTTGCAATTTTATTAGTTGGATGTTATGAACTTTTAGAAACTGAACAAAGTAAAGAAGTAATCATTAATGAAGCGGTTGAATTATCAAAAAAATATTGTGATAGTGATGCTTATAAATTCATTAATGGATTACTTAATAGGATTAAATAGTGGAAAAACGATATCTGACGGTTAGTGCACTTAATCGTTATTTAAAAGCTAAAATTGATTCTGATAGTCAATTACAGCGAATCTTAATCAAAGGTGAGGTTTCTAATTTTAAACATCATAGTTCAGGACATTTTTATTTTACGCTAAAAGATGAGCATTCAAGAATAAATGCAGTAATGTTCTCTTCAAAAGCTAGTAAAGTTCCTTTTGATTTGACCAATGGGATGAAAGTACTTGTTCAAGCTAGTGTGTCAGTATATGATGTAGCAGGCACCTATCAATTGTATGTTGATACAATTGAACAAGATGGATTAGGAAATTTATTTTTAAAATATGAACAATTAAAAAAGCAGTTAGCTAGCGAAGGTTTATTTAACCCTGAAAATAAATTAGTAATTCCTAAATTTCCTAGTAAGATTGCAGTTTTGTCAGCCTATCCTAGTGCTGCTCTTGCTGATATTATTAGAACCATTCACTTGCGTTTTCCTGTCGTTCGTGTAATCGTATTTCCAATTCCAGTCCAGGGTAAGGATGCATATTTGGAAATAATTAGAACACTTAGATATGTTGATACACTAGGATTTAGTGAAATTATTATTGCAAGAGGCGGAGGTTCATTAGAAGACTTATGGAACTTCAACGAGGAAGGATTAGCTCGAGCAATTTATCAATGTAAGACACCTATTATTAGCGGTGTTGGTCATGAAGTTGATTTTACTATTTGTGATTTTGTTGCAGATTATCGTGCTGCAACACCAACGGCTGCGGCAATTAAAGCAACACCGGACTTATTTGAATTACAGCAGGCTGTAGACAATATAAAATATACTTTAAATAATTTAATGAAACAAAAAATTATATTAAATAAAGAAAATTTAAATCGATTAAAGTCATTCTATTTATTTAAAAATCCTCAAAAAATGTTTGAAGATAAGACGGCTAAAATTGATTATTTATATGATCAATTAAATAATGTTTTTAACCATGATTTGATTGAAAAACAAAACAAAGCAAGCAATTTAATACAAACTTTTAATCATCAAGCCAATTTATTTACACTAAATCAGCGAAATCGTTTAGATACAATTAATCGAACGATGAGTCTTGAGATTAAACGTAAATTACAACATAATCAAGAAAAGTTTTATTATTCATTATCAAAATTAAATACTTTATCACCCCTTAAAACATTAGAACGTGGTTATGCAATTGTTTTAAAAGAAGATCATGTTATTTCATCAGTTGATGATTTAAATAGTGGTGATAAAATTGAATTAAAATTACATAATGGCATTAAAAAGGCCATTATAGAATAGAGGTTAATTTATGGACAATATAACATTTGAACAAGCAATGAGTCGCTTAGAAGAAATTATTGCGGCTCTCGAAAATAACCAAATATCACTTGAAAAAAGTGTAGATTTATTTCAAGAGGGAATAAAACTATCAAAGATTTGTAGTGATAAGTTAGCTGGAATTGAAGATAAAGTAGCAAAAATCTTAGTGGATGGAAAGTTAGAAGATCTAAAAATCGAGGAATAACATGGAAAATTTAATTGAACAAATTAATGAACGATTATTAGAAATCATTGAGGAATTTGGCGATTCTAAAGTTAAAGAAGCCATGAAATATTCTTTGATGGCCGGTGGAAAAAGGATTCGTCCGGTAATGATGCTGCAGGTGATTCGTAGTTATGATAAAAATTACCAAGATTATCTAGATATTGCTTGTGCAATTGAGATGATACATACGTATTCATTGATTCATGATGATTTACCAGGTATGGATAATGATGATTTAAGACGTGGGCGACTAACTTGTCATAAACAATTTGATGAAGCAACTGCCATTTTAGCTGGCGATGCATTATTGAATGAAGCTGTTAATGTAATTATTAAAACAAAAGTTCCTGATGAATTAAAAATCTCGTTGTTAGCAACTTTATATCAAGCCAGCGGTATTAACGGAATGATTTTAGGGCAAGCATTGGATATGGAATACGAAACTAAATTGGCTACTCGTGATCAGTTAGATTTGATTCATCACCATAAAACAGGAGACTTAATCAGTGCAGCGATGAAAATGGGAGCGTTAATTGCTAATCCCGATGACCAAAAAACATGGGTAGAAATCGGTTATAAGATTGGTTTAGCTTTTCAAATTCAAGATGATGTTTTAGATGTAGTTGGTGATAGTAGTTTATTAGGAAAAAAAGTTGGTAGTGATCAAGTAAATCATAAATCTACATATGTAACTTTGATGGGAGTAGAACAATCTCAAATGATTGTTGAGCAATATTTTAAAGAAGCAATGGAATTAATTTATAAATTAAAGATTAATCATGGATTAATTCTAGAAATAATGGAAAAATTAAAGAAAAGAGTGAAATAATGGATCTAGAAAAAATTACAGATCCCTCTTTTTTAAAAGAGCTGGATATTAGACAATTGAATCAATTAGCCGATGATATCCGCAAATTTTTGATTAATAATATTTCAAAAACGGGAGGACATCTTTCGAGTAACTTAGGAGTTGTAGAATTGAGCATTGCACTCCATTATGTTTTTAATTCCCCTAAAGATAAAATTTTCTTTGATGTAGGACACCAGTCTTATGTTCATAAAATTTTAACGGGACGTGCTGGTCAATTTTCTACACTACGCCAATATAAGGGACTTTCAGGCTTTCAAAAGCGTTGTGAAAGTGAACATGACCCTTGGGAAGCTGGTCATTCCTCAACTGCATTAAGCGGGGCCTTGGGAATGGCAGTAGCAAGAGACTTGAATCATGAAAATTATCATATTTTACCTGTGATTGGCGATGCTGCAATGGTTGGGGGTGAATCTTTAGAAGCATTAAATCATCTTGGCTCAATTAATAATAAAGTGATTATTATTTTAAATGACAACCAAATGGCAATTGGTAAAAGTGTTGGTGGTTTTGGTGATTTTTTATCTTCAATAAGAATTAGTGGTACATATAATAATTTAAAAGAGGATTATCGCAATATTACTTCGCACAATAAAATAGGTAAGATGATTTTTAATGTTTCCAAACGAGTTAAAGATTTTGTTAAGCATGGATTGATTGATGATACAATTTTTGAAGATTTTGGGGTTGATTATCTGGGTCCGGTAAATGGTCATGATTTTGATGATCTAATTAGGGTTTTAAATTTAGCTAAAAGTGCAAAAACTAGTGTTGTAGTTCACGTGGTTACGAAAAAAGGGCGTGGCTATAAATACGCCGAAAATGATATTGCCGGTAAATGGCATGGGATTGCCCCATTCAATATTGAAGACGGAACTATGAAAGGTGCGGGAACTAGTTCGAAAATAAGTTGGTCAAAAATGGTTGCTGATCATATTGAAAGGCAGATGAAATCAGATCAGGATATTGTTGCTATTACCCCTGCCATGATTCATGGTTCTGCAATGGATAATATTTTTATGCATTATCCTGAGCGAAGTTTTGATGTTGGAATTGCTGAAGAGCATGCTTTGACTTTTACAGCAGGGTTAGCAATTTCTCAAAAAAAGCCATTTATTTCTATCTATTCTTCATTTTTACAACGTGCATATGATCAAATAAATCATGATATTGCAAGAATGGATCTGGGCTGCTTGATTTGTGTTGATCGCTGTGGATTTGTTGGAGCAGACGGACCTACACATCATGGTGTTTTTGATTTAGGAATATTAACACCTCTGCCAAATGTAATAATTTGTACTCCAAGTAATAGTTATGATGCTAAACGCTTTATTAACACATATTTAAAGAATAACGATCATCCTTACATTTTAAGAATCCCTCGAGGCGATATTGAAGATATGAATGTAGGTGATGAGCTTTTAACTATTGGTAAATGGCAAGTTGTAAATCGAAAAGATTACGATGTAACAATTATTTGTTATGGTCAAAACGTTAACTTGATTCGTGAATTTTTTAAAGATAAAGAGATAAAAGTTAGAATTATTGATGCTTTATTTATTAAACCTATGGATGAAGATATGTTAAATGAAATTATTGATGAAAAACCGTTGATTGTTTATGAAACAGAATTAAAAACTGGTTCTTTAGCTAGTAATATTGCTTATTATTATAGCCAAAATAATATTTTAAAACGGATTCATAGTTTTGGAGTAGATGACCACTATTCTGTTCAAGGAACAGTTGCACAAATTTTACAAGATGAGGGTTTAGATATGGATACTTTTTATCAAAAAGTTAAGGAGATACTAAATGAAGAAGGAAAGAATTGATGTTTTATTAGTCGAACAGGGCTTTTTTGATTCTCGTGAAAAAGCTAAACGCGCGATTATGGCCGGGATTGTTCATGATGATTATGATATTATTGATAAACCGGGAACAAAAATTCCAATAGATTCAAATCTTCATGTTAAAGGAAACATAATGCCATATGTGTCACGTGGTGGCTTAAAACTGGAACGTGCCTTAAAGGAGTTTGAATTAGATATAACGGATAGAATAATGGTCGATATCGGCAGTTCAACAGGTGGGTTTACCGATTGTGCTTTACAGAATGGTGTAAAACTAGTTTATGCAATTGATGTTGGAACCAATCAATTAGTTTGGAAATTACGCAATGATCCACGTGTTATTGTAAAAGAACAAACAAATTTTAGATATGCAACAAGTGAACTGTTTGAACATGGAATTCCTACTTTTGCTTCAATTGATGTATCTTTTATTTCTTTGAAGTATATTTTTGATGCATTAAAAAATATTTTACATAGTGGTAATCAAGTTGTAGCACTAATCAAACCGCAGTTTGAAGCTGGACGTGAAGAAGTTGGGAAAAAGGGAATAGTCAAAGAACCATCTGTCCATCAAAAAGTAATTCAACATGTTATTGAATATGCAAATCATGATGGCTTTGTTTTAGAAAAGTTAACTTATTCGCCAATAACTGGTGGTGAAGGGAATATCGAGTTTCTAGGGCTTTTTGTTAAAGATGGTAATAATGTTGCCATTGACATAGAAAGAGTTGTAGAAACAGCACATAATTGTTTTAAAGGGTAGGTGAGATAATGTTAGAGAGTATATATATTGAAAATTTTGCTATTATCGACCGTCTTGAAGTCGATTTTCATAATCATATGACTGTTCTTACGGGAGAAACTGGGGCAGGAAAATCAATTATTATTGATGCGATTGGTCAATTAATGGGAAATCGTAGTCAATCAAGTTTTATTAAAGCTGATTGTGATGAATGTTTTATTGAGGGTGTTTTTACAATTGGTGCTAAGTCACCAGTCTTAAATAAATTAAAAGAATATCGTATTGATTATGAAGATAAATTAGTTGTTTCAAAATCTTTTAATCGTGATAATAAATCGATTATTAAAATTAATTATCGTAATGTTTCAAAAATGGTATTACAATCAATCATGGCTGATTTAATTGATATTCATTCACAATTTGAAACCCATAGTCTTTTTGATGCTGAAAATCATTTAATTATTTTAGATGAGTTCATTAATCAGCCTTTAAAAAAATTATTTCAGACATACTCACTAGCATATCGTACTTATAGAGAAATAAATCGTGACTATCAAAAAGCATTAAACGAAGAGCTGAGTGATGAGCAATTAGAATTTTATCAAGCTCAATTAGCTGAAATTAATAGTCTTGATCTTGAAGAATTAGATGAAGATGAGTTAGAACGTGAAAAAAAACTGCTTCAAAGTTATGAGAAAACAAATGAGCAAATTTCTAAATATCGACAATATATGAATGGTGATCGTGGTGCTCTAGCAACATTAAGCAATGCATTAAGCGAATTAGAAGAATTAAACGATAATCCTCAATATCAAAATACGTATGAAAGGATGTATGACCTATATTATAATTTAATTGATCTTGATGATGAAATAATCAATGAATTTAATAGTACTAATTTTGATGAATATCGTTTAAATGAAATTCAAGAAGTCTTTTTTAAATTAAATCGTTTAAAAAGAAAGTACGGACAATCAATTGAGGCGATTAAAGAAGCTAAAGAAGATTTAGAAATGAAAGTTGCTGCTTTTAACAATCGGGAAACATATTTGAATGATTTAAAAAAACAATTGGATATTGCTTATCAAGAGACCAAATCAGTAGCTGAGCAAATTACTAGATTAAGGCAATCAAAAGCTAAAGAATTTACTGAATTAGTTACAAAAGAATTAAAATCTTTATATTTAGATAAAGTTGTTTTTAAGGTTGATTTTAAATTAGTTGATTTTCAAAAAAATGGACAAGATAATGTAGAATTCTTAATTTCTACAAATGCTGGACAAACATTAAAACCGTTGAATAAAGTAGCTTCAGGTGGAGAAATGTCCAGAATTATGTTGGCAATCAAGATATTGTCCTTATCTTCGAGCTCTGTGGAAACAATTATTTTTGATGAAGCTGATACTGGCGTTAGTGGTAAAGTGGCTGAAAGTATTGGAGCAAAGATGAAATATATTAGCAAGCAGCATCAAGTATTGTGCATTACTCATTTAGCACAAGTTGCCGCTTTTGCTAAAAATCATTATTTGATCCAAAAATCAAGCAATGACAATTATACAAATGTAAAGATTAAAGAATTATCTTATGATCAAAGTATTAATGAAATTGCTAAATTGATTTCTGGAAAAGAAGTATCTCAGGAATCAATAAATCATGCAAAAAAATTAAAAATAAGTAGTGAATAATTAAAAGCATAGAAACCAAACTATGATGTAACGAATGTTACAAGGAGGTTTCTATGCTTTTTAAAAAGCTAATCCTTTCCTTTATCTTAGCTTTAGCCATTATTAATCCAATTGCAATATATGCTATTTCTCTAGTACCTGGTGGAGATTCCATTGGAATCGAACTAGATTATCAAGGTGTGGTTATTACAGGAGGATATAAGATCAAAGTCGGTAATGAAAGCTACGATCCACTAGCAAAAGATTTTAAAGTTGGAGATATTATTGTCGCAATTAACAATCAAAAGGTAACAAGTATTGAAGAATTAAGCAATGTTATTAAAGAAGGCGATATAGCTAATCCCAGATATGATTTAACCATTAAAAGAGGTAAAGAAACCCTCCACCACGACCTCCAGGTCGTTTATGAAAATCAGCAATTTTCTACGGGATTATATGTCAAAGATGCAATTAGCGGGGTTGGAACACTTACATTTTATAACCCGGCAACTAGTACTTTTGGAGCTTTAGGACATGCAATGAGTGACTCTAAACTTGACAGCGAAGAGCTTATTCAAAATGGTAATATTTTTGAAAGTACAGTAACTAGTATTAAAAAAGCAACAACGCAATCTTCAGGAAATAAAATTGCAGACATTTCCAATATTGAAATAGGTAGTATAAACAGCCATAGTCAATTTGGTATTTATGGAACTTATAATTATGATATTTCAAAACGAGAAATGATGGAAACTGCATCTATTGAAGAAACTAAATTAGGAAAAGCCTACTTTTTAACTGTTTTAGATGGTGATAAAATCCAGAAGTGTGAAATTGAAATCACTAAATTGAATGACCAGGATTCTATAAAAGAAAAGGGAATTGAATTTACTGTGACAGATCAAGAAGTAATTAATAAAGCTAATGGAATTGTACAAGGAATGAGTGGATCACCGATTATTCAAAATAACAAAATAGTTGGGTGTGTGACTCATGTATCAGGTAATAATCCAATTATTGGCTATGGTCTATATATAGATTGGATGCTTGAGATGGATAAATAAGGATAAAAAGGTGCTCAAATTGAGCACCTTTTTATTTCAATTTGGTGAGATTTTTAGTATAATTATACAGTTAAGGGGGAAACATGATGAATTTATTAACGATAAAAAGTGCATTTAAAGAAAGTATCCCCGTTATGATGGGATATTTAGTCTTAGGATTTGCTTTTGGAATGTTGCTTGTTTCTAAAGGATTTCCAATTTATTATGCATTTATTATGAGCTGTTTTATATATGCGGGAAGTATGCAGTTTGTAACAATTTCTTTATTAGCTGGTCAAGCTTCTTTTATTAGTTCATTTATTATGACACTGATGGTTAATGCAAGGCATTTAGTTTATGGATTATCAATGTTAAAAAAATTTAATTTTTTAGGGAAATTAAAACTTTATATGATTTTTTCATTAACGGATGAAACATTTTCTTTACTTGTGAAAAATGATTTTAAAAGTAACATATTCAATTATGGCAATGTTAGTTGTATATTGTTTAAGGGATACAACTTTTATTTCCGGAAATCATGGTTTTCCAGAAATAATTGCCGTTTCAATTACCATTATAATTCATTTATTAAAGGAAAATACTTTATTATCGATTTTAGTAGGCACAATTACATATATGATTTGCATTCAAGTGATTTTTGCATAAAGGAGGTATAGTAATGCAAGTTGTTTTCCACATTGATCTTAATGCATTTTACGCAAGTGCAGAAATATCACGTAATCCTGACTTAAAAGGAAAACCAATAGTTATATCTGGTAAATCACGACGAAGTATTATTACCACAGCTTCTTATGAAGCCCGTGAATTTGGCATTCACTCTGCAATGCCACTATTTCAAGCATTAGAATTGTGCAAAGATTTAATTGTTTTACCTGCCGATTTTGAATTATATCATCGTTTATCTAATGATTTTTTTTCAATAGTAGCTTCTTATAGCGAAATTTTAGAGGTTGCTAGTATTGATGAATGCTATGTAGATGTAACTAAAATAATTATAGATAAACAGATTCATCCAATATTACTTGCTAAAGAAATTCAAAAAAATATATATGAACATTTAAGTTTACGCTGTTCTATTGGAATCGCACCGAATAAATTTTTAGCAAAAATGGCAAGCGATATGAAAAAACCAATGGGAATTACTATACTTACAAGGTCTAATTTAAAAGAAATAATGTGGCCATTAGATATTAAGGATATGTTTGGAATTGGTAAAAAAACTCAGCCAAAGCTTAAAGCAGTAGGAATTAATACAATTGGTGATATTGCAAATTATGATAACTATAATAAACTAAGACAAATTATTGGCAAAAATGCGCTACTATTGTATCGTAAAGCCAATGGAATTGATAATAGCGCTGTTGATGCTAAACAAAATGAATTAAAGTCTGTAGGAAACTCAACTACTTTACCATATGATACAAATGATGAGGAAATACTAAGGGATACATTAAAGAGTTTAGCTCGCCAAGTTTCAGCGCGAGCTAATAAGCGCAACTTAATTTCAAATTCAATCTCGATTACTATAAAATATACTCGCTTTGAAAGTGTTACTAGACAAACTACTGTCAATTCATTTATTAATGATTATGAAACCATATTATCTACTGCAAAAATGTTATTTGATGCTAATTATAGCGGTCGACCTGTGCGTCTTTTAGGCATCAGTTTAAATAATACAATCAATAAGAAGAACTACAAAGAACAACTTAATATTTTTGAAATGGCGCAAGAGGATGAAACCAATGATGATTCTCTTGAACAGTTACTAAATGCTATCAATAATAAATTTGATAAGAAGCTGGTGACTAAAGCTTCATCATTTGCAAAAAAGACTCCCCAAAAGAAATATTTAAAATAAAAGAATAAAATAATGATTTGCTCATAAGTTGTATAAACGGAGGATAACTTATGAGCATTTTAAATAAAGTTTTTAGAAATGAAAAAGTATTAATTAATATATTTTCTGCAATATTATTTGTTTTTGGTATCTTATTTGGCATTATTTATTATTTTTATGGTAATGAAGCCCTATTAAATTTATGTAAATATATCTTTTTTTTCAAAGATAATGAGGCAACCAATAATTATAATCTATATATTACAATTACTAGTTTCTACATATTTTTATCTCTAATAATTTCAACTAGTTTTTTAGGAACAATTTTTAATAGTTTTGTTATTTTTACAAAAGGAATGCAATTATCGATTGCAAGTATTTTTTATTTTACTTTAAATACGTTTGATGCATCTATGCTTTTTTTAGGTTTTTTTCCACAATTAATTATTGAATTAGCATTAACTTATATTATTTCTATAATTTCTATTAGATTATCAATAAATTGTTTTACAATTTCATTTTTGACAACAGAAGTATTTAATAGTCGAAAAATAATTAATTATATCTTAGATTACGTAATAATTATCTTAATAATAGTCACATTATCAATGGCATTTAAGGTTTATGCACTTTAGTTAGCAAATCGTTAGTATGGTTAAATTTAAACGTGATATAATTATTAAGTGAAGGTGAGGTGAAAGTAAGTGTAGTACTTGCTAAATTTATGTTAATTAAAGATGCCTTAAGTGAATATAAGCAATATTTGATTGTTGAAAAAGGTTTGAGTAAGAATACTATTTATTCTTATCTACGAGATTTGATTGCTTTTTCTAATTTTATCGGTGAGGAATATGAAATTAATCAAATTGAAAATATTAATAAAGAACATATTCATCTTTATTTAAAGGAGTTATCGAAAACAAACTGTACTAATTCAATTTCTCGTAAACTTGTTTCTTTACGAATGTTATATATTTTTTTAGTGAAAGAAAATATTGTGAAAGAAAATCTCATGAGTAGTTTTACCTTACCGAAAAGAGATAAAAAATTACCTATTGTTTTGTCTCAAGAAGAAATGATAGAGATACTTGATGGGATCATTGTTTGTGATGCAATTAGTACGAGAAATAGATGTATGGTTGAATTGCTATATGCAACGGGTATGCGTATTTCAGAATTGTTGAATCTTACTTTGAAAGATTTAAATATTAAAATGGGATTTATCAAAGTTATTGGAAAAGGAAACAAAGAGAGAATGATTCCAATCGGTTCATATGTTGGAGAGATATTGGAACAATACATAAATGATTATCGAGCTGAATTTAATATAAAAAATGATAGTTTATTATTTTTTAATAAGCATGGTCAAAGATTAAGTAGAGAAGAATTTTATTCTATATTACAAACAATTGTAAATTCAACTTCTATAACTAAAAAAGTCTCGCCTCATACTTTTCGGCATACGTTTGCAACTCATCTTTTAGAAAATGGTGCTGATTTGCGTTCTATTCAAGAATTGCTTGGCCACAGTGATATTAGTACAACAACTATTTATACACATATTTCGAATCAAAAGATTAGAAGTGAGTATCAGCAATTCCACCCACGCATAAAAAAGCATAATGATGGGTAAAATAATGTCTAGATATGGAAACAATTTAATGATATACTTATGATTGCGTAAAAAGTGACGCAAGGAATGGAGGACAAGATGAAATACAACAGAGTTTTTTTAATTGTGTGTGATTCCTTAGGAATTGGTAATGCAAAAGATGCTAATTTATATAACGATGAAGGATCAAATACTTTAAAACATATATGTAATGCCTGCAATGGCCTTGATTTACCAAATTTGGAAGGATTAGGATTAGGAAGTTTGGGTAATTTTTCTGGAATACATCAATTAACTTCACAATTAGGATATACTTTAGCTTTAAACGAGATTTCTAATGGTAAAGATACTATGACCGGTCATTGGGAAATGATGGGGCTTAAAACTGAAAAACCATTTATTACATTTACCGAAACCGGCTTTCCTCAAGAATTTATTGAACTTTTTGAAGAAAAAACTGGGCGTAAATGTGTTGGCAATAAGGCTGCAAGTGGTACAGCAATTCTTGATGAGTATGGTGAACATCAGATAAAAACAGGTGATTGGATCGTATATACTTCAGCTGATTCAGTTTTTCAAATAGCTGCAAATGAAGAGATTATCCCGTTAGAAGAATTGTATAAAGCATGCGAAATTGCTCGTGAAATAGCCATGGATGAGCGTTGGAAAGTTGGTAGAGTTATTGCTCGACCATATGTAGGAAAAAGGGTAGGGGAATTCAAACGTACTGCCAATCGTCATGATTTGGCCTTAGCACCATTTGGACGGACTGTTCTTGATAATTTGAAAGATAAACAGTTTGATGTTATTGGAGTTGGGAAAATTCCGGATATTTTTGTTGATCAAGGAATTACTAAAGCAGTTAAGACGGTAAGTAATCAGGATGGAATGGAAAAAACTGTTGAACTTGCAAAATCAGAATTTAAAGGATTGTGTTTTGTTAATCTTGTAGATTTTGATGCAGTATACGGTCATCGGCGTAATCCTGAGGGCTATGGGCAAGCAATTGTAGATTTTGATAAGCAATTGGAGGAATTAATGAAATATTTAAATCATGATGATTTATTAATGATCACTGCTGATCATGGTAATGATCCAACTTATAGTGGTACTGATCATACTCGTGAACAAGTTCCATTAATTATTTATTCAAAGGAATTATTGAAGCCACGTCATTTACATGATATGGAATCTTTTGCTGTAATTGGTGCTACAATTGCAGATAATTTTGGTATCGAATTACCAACTATTGGCCAATCAATTTTAGAATTAATTAAATAGGAGAATTTATGGAAGATAATACAAAACGATTGATCGTGATGTCAATTTTAGCTTATGCAATTGGAACGTTTATCTTTGCTGCAGGATTAATGACCAAGACAGCCGTTAGCATAATATTATTTTATATAATTGCAAGCATATTAATAATTTGCGGTATTTTAGCATTATATAATAATTATAAAAAAAATCATCAAATTAAATTATACTTATACTTAATAGTGGTAGGAATTGTTTTCTTGTTTTTAAATACAACGGTATTAATTAATAACTTATAGTTTATAAAAGCATTCTAAGATTATTGGAATGCTTTTAATTAGGATTTATCGATCAATTTATTTCTGTTTGTCTATTAAAAATTAATTATAAAATTTACATAATATACATTATGCGAAGTTATATATGTTATATCTACTTTAATAATTATAAGAGGTAAGGAGTTTTTAATATTCCTTACCTTTCTTGATTTTATCCATTTCAAATGAATCATATAAATTTGTTACATATTCACCATTGAAACAAGCTAAACATAAACTACATTTATGTTTTTCTTTATTAAAATGGATAGATTTATCAATTCCTTCTTCAGTAATAAAGGCAAGTGAATCAGCTTCAATATAATTGCATAATTCATTAACATTCAAACGATTAGAAATTAATTCGTCCATGGTTGACATATCAACACCATAAAAACAAGGATATTTGATTGCTGGTGAAGCAATTCTTACATGCACTTCTCTAGCACCAGCTTCTTTTAACAATCGTACAATTCTTTTAGAGGTAGTTCCACGTACAATTGAATCATCAATCATAACAACACGTTTTCCTTTAACAATTGAAGAAACTGCAGATAATTTCATTCGAACCCCCTGCTCTCTCATTTCTTGAGTAGGTTGAATAAAAGTACGACCTACATATTTATTCTTAATCAGACCCATTTCATAAGGAATATTAGCTGCTTCTGCATATCCGATTGCAGCAGAAATAGAAGAATCAGGAACACCAATAACTAAATCAGCTTCTACTGGTGCTTCTTTAAATAATTGTTTACCAGCAAGTTTTCTAGTTGTATGAACATTTATTCCATCTAAATTACTATCTGGTCGTGAAAAATAAATATATTCCATTGCACATATTTTATCAGTAACATCATTTGTATAAAGCTTTGATTTGATTTGACCGTCTTTGACTCTAACGATTTCACCAGGTTCTAAATCACGAACAAATTTTGCACCAACAACTTCAAATGCACACGTTTCTGATGAAAATACATATGCCCCATTAGGCAATTGACCAATAGAAACAGGTCGCAAACCATACTTATCTCTTGCTACATACAAAGCATTCTCAATCAAAATCAAAAAGGCAAATGCACCATCAAGTTTGTTTAAGGAATTACAAATACGATCAATCATATGACCTTCTTCACGCATAATTAAATGACCTAAAATCTCAGTATCTGAAGAACTAGAAAAAATACTTCCTTTTTTTTCTAAGTCCGCCTTTAAGACATTGGCATTAACAATATTTCCATTGTGCGCAATTCCTAAAGATCCATTTAAGGTTCTAAATAATAATGGCTGAACATTAGCAATTCCACCACCACCAGCTGTTGAATAACGAACATGACCAATAGCATGATCACCTTTCATTTTGCTAATTTTATCTTGATCAAATACTTCAGTAACTAGCCCTTCACCCTTTTGAATTGACAAAGCTTCTTTATTTTTTACAACAATACCAGCAGCTTCTTGCCCCCGGTGTTGTAAACTATGTAATCCATAGTAGCACATTGCTGCAGCATTTTCATATCCACAAACTGCAAATACTCCACATTCCTCATGTAATTCTCGATCTTTTGAAAACATTAACTAACCTCCTCTTAAATACTTTTACATTTTATAATGCAGAGATAGGTTAGTCAATAAAAAATAGGTATTATAGGCACTCATTTATATAAAATTTATTATCTTGACAACTATTTTTTAAAAAATTGGTCAACATTGTACATATATACGTACAATCACCAATTATTTCATTGTTTAAATCACTTTCAATAATCAGTTCTTTGTTTGTTTTTGATAAGAAACAAACGATTTTATTTAGACTTTCATAATTAGTATAGATTATTTCACTGACCTCAATTTTAGAAGCACTTTCATGATAAATTGCATATCCAATTATTTTAGCATTATCATAAAATAATTTTATTCGATCATTATAAGCACGGCAACGTGCGATTAAGTAATTTTGGTAATAGTCGATATCTCTTTTACGATAACCATTAAAATCTTTTGTGAAATCATTATATAATTTAAGTGAATTTACAAAATCCAGATCTTCAATAACTGTTAAATCATAATCATTTTGATATGATTTTTTGTCAACATTTGTAATTTTATGATAATAATCTTTATTAAATCCAAAATTATAATAAATTTCTGGCATGTAAGCTTGAAGTAAAACTTTTTGACCAGCATATTTTGGCAAGTTAAGCACATAGTTCATTAACTTTTTCATCATTCCTTGCTTTTGATAATTCTTATTAGTAGCAACACCAAGAATAAAGTATGCCTTTATCTCCTGATTATCCAGAACAATGGTATATGGGACTATTTGCATCATTGAAACAAGGAAGTTGTTATTTTTTAATAGATATGTATTTTCTTTGCTGTAACATTTCATAAAATAAAAGTTAGTTGTTTGCTTGTCTTCATCTTCAAAACTATCACGCCATAGGTCAATAATTGAATGCAGATCATTATCTGCTGCCGGCATAATTGATAGGTTACTAGGAACAATATTATATTTCTTAACCATTTTAACTGGGTGCAGCATTTGTTTAGCACGGCGTAGTGATTCTAATCCCATATCTTCCTCACGGTTAACAAATTCATAACCCTCAAAATTTCGTTCTAGGAAGAATTTACCAATTGCCACATATAATCCTCTAATATCTTTATTAGCCTTCTCTACGTGAATTTGAACGGTACTGTGTTTAAGTGGGGAACCAATAATAAATGCTTCTAACTGTCCGTTAATGTAAATACAGCCAGTTTTTATTTCCAATTCATGACGATGTACTAACAAGTAGACAATCCCGATATACTCAGAAATAACACTCTCTTCTATTCGATGAGAAAAATCCCATTTTTTGAGACACTGTAAAACATTATCAACATCTTCATCTTCAATTTCTTTATAAATATAATTCGGATTTTCTTTAACAAACGCATTAAAGTGATTTCTTCTCTTTTGCATTTTTTTTCCTGCCAAAGATTCTAGAGATTTTTTTGTATAGACATAATCATCAAAATCTTCATTATGCAAATACAAAAACTTATCTCCATATCTTTCTTTAATTAAACTCATAGATTCTTCAACAGCTAAATCGATTCTAAAAAGAAAGTTATGCTCTTTAGCATAGTTTTGCATATATTCGATTGCTTCATAGTAGTACTCTGGTTTGCAAAAAGGCATTGCAAAAAACTTTTCGTCTAAATATGTGTGTAACATAACCATGAAATTATCTTTTATTTCATAATATATTTCATATTCATGATCCCACATCATCATTGTGACAAAATTAGAATTATAGCCCTCATAATTTGCATCGTCTAAATATTTTTTTATTTTGTGATAATCGTTTAATAATAATTTTCGCATATTACTCCTATTGTTTTATTTACCTAGCATTGCATTAATAAATTGTTTGGCAGTTCTTCCTGAAAATCCACCGTGACGAATTTCCCAAGTTAATGCTTTTTGATGCAATTCGTTACGCTCCATCATTAAACCATATTGTTCGGCTAAACCATCAACAATATCTAAATAATTTTGACGATCTGGATGCATAAATAAAATTTTAACACCAAATCTTGAACTTAATGATGTTTTTTCTTGTTTAGCATCATTTACATTAACCTCATCCTGATCTTGACGATCACCCCATGTTTGTTTTACTAAATGACGGCGATTACTTGTTGCATAAATCAAAATATTATCAGGTTTCTTTTCTAACCCGCCTTCAATGACTGCTTTTAAGTATTTATACTCAATTTCAAATTCCTCAAACGATAAATCATCCATGAATAATACAAATTTATAATTACGTGACTGTAATTCTTGAATAATACTAGGAAGATTTATAAACTGATGTTTATAAACTTCTATCATTCTTAGACCATCTTTATAATATTCGTTTAATAAAGCTTTAATACTACTTGATTTACCAGTTCCACTATCACCGTATAATAAAACATTGTTTGCTTTTTTTCCTGCTAAAAATGCCTCGGTATTTTGGGTAAGTTTTTCTTTTTGGCTTTCATAACCAATCAACTGATCTAGTCGCCCATTACCTATATGTATTATAGGACTAATTTGCTCATTTTCATAACGAAATGCTTTATTTAATCCAAATTTTCCAACTCCATACGTTAAAAAGAAGTTTTCTAATACATTATAAAATGATTCAACATCATTACAGGCAGTTAAATTGTCCTGTAATGTTTTTGAAACTTCGAATAGTTCAATATTAATGACAGGCTTTGAAGGTGTGAATCCTGTTATCAAATTTTGTTGTGCTAATGGCAAGACACTAAAATCCGTATTAAACATTTTGAAAATAATCTTAAAATCATTCATAACAATTTCTTTTAAATTAGCAGCTATTGTTTTTTTTCTTTCTAATGCTAGAGTAAACGAATTTTCATTATTAATTAACAAATAAGTTAATAAACTATTAAATAGATTATCGTACAAGTTGTATTTTTCAGCTAATTTAATTAACAATGAAACAAATTTACTGCTATTTTCAAGTTTCCCATCTACTACTTCAGTATATAATGCAAAACACTCAGCAATATCTTTATTTTTATACAATGGATTAAAAACTATTAAATCATTCATTTTACATTTTCCTTTCAATATAATGAAAAAGACGAGTTAACGTCTTTTAATTTTTAAAACTATGAATTGGTGCAGGAATTCTACCACCACGATTAATAAATTCAGCACATCCAAATTGGTTTACTGGCATTACAGGTGCATAACCCAATAGTCCCCCAAATTCTACTACTTCACCAACATTTTTACCGATTACAGGAATAATTCTAACAGCTGTGGTTTTTTGATTGATCATACCAATTGCCATTTCATCGGCAATGATTCCAGATAAAGTAGTGACTGGAGTATCTCCAGGAATCGCAATCATATCAAGTCCAACTGAACATACACATGTCATAGCTTCTAATTTTTCAAGTGTTAATGCGCCACGGTTTACAGCATCAATCATACCTTGATCTTCACTGACTGGAATAAATGCTCCACTTAATCCACCAACATATGAAGAAGCCATAACGCCACCTTTTTTAACTTGATCATTCAAGATTGCTAATGCAGCTGTTGTTCCTGGAGCACCAACACTATCCAAGCCCATTCCTTCTAAACAATCGGCGATACTATCACCGATTGCTGGAGTTGGAGCTAATGATAAATCGATGATTCCAAAAGGAATCCCCAATTTTTCCGACGCTTCTAAAGCAACTAATTGACCTACGCGAGTAATTTTAAACGCAGTTTTCTTGATAATTTCACATAACTCTCCAAAATCTTTTCCTTTGGCATTGGCAATAGCATTTTTAACAACACCCGGGCCACTAACTCCAACATTTATAATTGCGTCTGCTTCACTAACCCCATGGAAAGCCCCAGCCATAAATGGATTATCGTCAGGTGCATTGCATAAAACAACTAACTTAGCACAACCAATAGAATCATTTTCCTTAGTTAAATCTGCAGTTTCATGAATGATTTCCCCCATTAATTTTACTGCATCCATATTAATACCAGTTTTAGTTGATCCAACATTTACCGAACTACAAACATTACTAGTAACTTTCATTGCTTCAGGAATTGAACGAATTAATAATTCTTCCGCCTTTGTCATTCCTTTGGAAACAATTGCTGTATAACCACCGATGAAATTAACTCCAGTTTCATGAGCACATTTATCCAATGTTTTAGCAATTTTAACAAAGTCCGCTGTTGATTTGCAAGCATTAGAGCCAACAAATCCAATTGGTGTTACTGAAATTCTTTTATTGACAATAGGAATTCCATATTTCATTTCGATTTGTTTACCCGTAGAGACTAGATTCTTAGCTACGGTAGTAATTTTTTTATAAATATTTTCACATAAAACATCAATATCATGATCCATACAGTCTAATAAACTGATCCCTAATGTAATTGTTCTCACATCAAGATTTTCTTGCTCAATCATTTTATTTGTTTCTGCTACTTCAAATAAATTAATCATTCCGATTCTCCTTAAATACGATGCATTTTATTAAAAATGTTTTCATGTTGTAATTTAATATTTACTCCGATTTCTTCACCTAATTTATCTAAATCTTCACAGATAGTTCCAAATTCTTCGGTAATTGAACTTAGTTCTACAATCATCATCATGTTAAAATAACCTTGAATGATAGTTTGAGAAATATCCAAGATATTAACTTGTTTCTCCGCTAAAAAACTACAAACCTTAGCAATAATTCCTACTTGATCTTTTCCTACTACTGTAATAATCCCCTTTTGCATACTATTACCTACCTCCTAATTATTTAGGATATTATATCATAGTTGTATACAATATAAAACCCCTATTTCTTGAAATTTCGTCAAAATAAAAACGGATAAAATTTATCCGTTTTTATTTAATCGTAAGGAATTATCTTCCCATTAATTTTTTAGCAAATTCGTAAACAGCTTTACCATTCATCATTCCGTAATCTTTCATTTCAATTACATCATAAGGAATATCTTTTCCAGTATCTGCAATAATTTTTTCAACTTCTTTTTTTGCATATCTAACTTGTGGGCCAAGTAATACACAATCTACAGTATCAATAATTTTTTCACCTTCTGTCAAAGGTAAAGCAAAGATTTCTACTTCTTCTCCAGCTTCTTTTGCTGCTACTTCCATTTTTGTTACTAATAAACTAGTAGACATACCTGCAGCACATACTAACATAATTCTTGTTGCCATAACTAACTCTCTCCTTTATTGTTAAATTTCATATAAAAAGGGCATCACAAAAAACGCCCGTTTTATCTTTTGTTATTTCAGTTTAAGCTTTTTGATTACCCAATCATTTTCATTGCAGCTTCAAATACAGCTTTACCGTTCATAGTTCCATAATCTCTCATATCGATTACATCAACAGGGATAGCTCCTGCTTTACGTCCAGCAGCCAATTTTTCAATAGCAGCTTTTTGGAATCTAACTTGTGGGCCAAGTAAAATACAATCTACTTCTTCTAATACTCTTGGTGCATCAGAGAATGGTAATGCAAAAATTTTACATTCAACACCTGCATCTTTAGCAGCACCTTCCATTTTTGTTACTAGTAAGCTAGTAGACATACCTGCTGAACACACTAATAAAATAGTTTTCATAATAATATACACTCCTTTTTTTTTACCTAAATTAATTTTACACCGAATGGCTTAGAATGTAAACACTTTCTTGGCTGAAATGCTTTATTTTTTTACAATTAAAAATGAATTTTTTAGTAAAAAATAACTTCTACTCTTAGTTAATAAATCTTGCCATTTTAAAATTTTCCTTGTTAGAATCATCAATTTTTAAAGCTCTTTAACACCGTTTTTTTGAAGTGGAATTATAAAAAAAGAATCTAAAAATTTTAATTTTTCTTTTATAAAATATTTCAAATAAATCTTTTTTTATAGTATAACAGCCGCTATTCTTCTGTACTTGTCTAGACCATTGGTGTCAAAGAATAATTATCTTTATTTTTATCCTTTTTCAAATATGTTATGATAGATAAAGAAGGAAGTGATTTTACATGCAGGTATTAGTAATTAGTGATACTCATTTACAAAATGAATTATTTCAAAAAATTAATCAAACATATCCTAAGATGGATTATTATTTACATTGTGGAGATTCATCCTTAAAAAAAGATGATTTCTTGTTAAACAAATATTATACTGTAAAAGGTAATCATGATGATGAAGATTTTCCAGTCAATATTATTTTAGAAATTGGAAAATATCGCTGTTTAATTACTCATGGAAATGCTTACGATATATACTACGGAAATGATAAAATAAAGCAATATATGATTGCTAATAATATTGATATCTGTTTTCACGGACATACTCATGTTCCTGCATATACCCAAATTGGTAACCGTTATATTATTAATCCAGGCAGTGTGATGATCAATCGAGGTTCATATGGTTTCGGAACCTTTGCAATCGTGGAAATCGGTGATACTATAAAAGTAAATTATTATAATAGTGAAACTTTTGAAGAATGCTCAAAAATGGTTCTAGACGATGGAAAAATCGTTTTAGAAGAATTTAAGCAAATACTAAAATAGAAGTGAGATTTAAAATTTCTCACTTCTATTTTTTTCTTCATTTCGCTTACGCTTATATTCAATCATAAACATTACTTCTTTTAAATCTTCATCCGGTAACTCTGTTAACAACCGTGCGATATTAGCAATATTATAGTAGTCGTATTTTTTACCACTCATTATTTCTTCTACACTTCGTCCATATAAGTTAGAAAATATTCTTAATTCCCCTACTGTAATATCCCTCTTACCATTTTCAATATCTGAAATGGCTGAATGTGGTACTTTTAAATAAGCAGCAACATCCTTTTGTGTCAGGTGTTTGAAATTCCGATAAGATTTTAATCGTGCCGCTAAATCTTTATCAATCATCATTATACCTCCGATAAATAGATTTTAGCATTTTCCTTATTTTTCTTCAATAAGATTTTGTATATTTATAATTTATTTCGACAAATAATAATTTTTATTTATATAATTAGATAATTAGTCATAAAAATATCCATTAGTTAGTTTTGTTTTTAAACTAATTTGTCGAGGTTTAGCAAACATAATATTATTTTTGAAATCCCTAAATACAGCTTTGGTGATTTCTGGTGCTTCATTACTAAATGAAAGCAAAATAAAATCAACTTCTAGTTTTTCTAAATGATCAATGTAAAGACAGTGACTATTGAATATTAAGTTATTACAGTCTTGATCTGGGAAAATATCAAATTGTTCACCTTTACGATCAATTAAAGTAAACTTTCCTTGTTTACAAAGATTACATTTGATTTTTTTACAATTAAAATAATGATCACTTATTAAGCAGTGTTTTAGATGCATATTGATTGTTTTGCCATACACTGTCATTATAATATTTTGTTTAATATTATTTAAATGATTAACTTGTTTTCTACTCATCTCGAGAGAAAGAATAGCATCATGATTATTAAAATAATTCAAAGCATAGCTATTATAAAGGTTGAAAGTACTATCTAAAATACATTTTTTATCTTTAAAAATTTGTAATGCTCCATAGTCACCTACTAAAATACTATTTATCTTATTGTATGAGACACTATTTTTAAACTTGATTAAAATATCCTGATTATTCAAAAAGCTTGTAAATGGGATTATTTCTTTATTTACAGAATGCGCTAAACTTATAGCTTCATCAAGTTCTTCGTTGATAGGAAAATAATATGCATCCACTTCCTCTGTTAACAATGCTTTTAATTGTGCCAAATTATAAATTTTTACCACAATCCCTTTAATTTGTTTATTAATATGATTATGTTTAGTTTTAATCATTGGTTTTTTAACTTTTTTTATCTTTACTATCATATTAGAAAGTTCATCTATTGCTTGACGACGCATTTCATTAATTTCTTTAATACTAAAAAAACCATTATCAGGAAAGTCAATAGTAATATCATTTGCCTTAAATACTGTATTTCCTAATTTTCCTAATTGTTGTCTGATTCTTTGAGGATCTAATGGCAATTTAGCTGCTGATTCAATTAGAAGATTAGAAACTTTTTCAACTTTTAAATCTTTATAGTTGATGGTTAATCGTGCTGGTTCGTTGATTTGACCTGAAAATGCCATAGTTACTGTATTTTTAATATTTTCATTTTTATAACTTGCTAAAGCTTCATTGATTAGATCTATATCAATAACCTTATATACTGTTTCATTCTTTTTTACTGGGGTATTCAATTCGATTTCAACAATATCACCAGCATTGCCTTGATTAATCAAATTATTAAATAAATATAACTTTGTAATAGTTCGAGTAAACCCAACACTCTTGAAATTAATCCGATCTCCTTGTTTCAACTTATCTTGTAATTGAATTTTTACAATTTTTCGATGTTTATCATAATCTATCACTGTACCAACTTCAATTCCTCGGTTTCCAGGATAATCTTTAGCCACAAAATTTTGATCTTTTAAAATATATCCACCAGTGAATCCACGGTTGAACATTTGCTTCATTTTTTTTATACGCTGCTCAAATGCATTAACTGTCGTATTTTTTAAATATGCATCTATTGCTTCACGGTATTGTTTAACGATTGTAGCAACATACTCAGGTCGTTTCATCCGTCCTTCTATTTTAAATGATGTAACACCAGCATCAATTAATTGCCCAATATTCTCAAAGGTACATAAATCTTTAGGTGATAATAAATAGCTTGGAATTTTATCTAAATTCATACTATCTTTTTGCAATTTATAAGCGAGCCGACAAGGCTGTCCACAAGCTCCTTTGTTTCCACTTCTTTTAGCAATCATACTCGACATTAAACACTGTCCCGAATATGACATACATAGAGCACCATGAACAAACACCTCAATATCTAGAATTGTGTTTTGACAAATATCAGCTATTTCATCAAGTGTATTTTCGCGCGCTAAAACAACACGATCAACACCAGCATCTTCAAAATATTTAACTGCTGACAAATTATAAATACTAGTCTGTGTTGACATATGAATTTCAAAATCTGGAAAGTATTGTTTAACAAAACTCATCAGTCCGATATCTTGAATAATTAAAGCATCAACTTTTATTGTTTGTAAAAACAAAAGATAATCTTGTAGTTTTTCAAACTGATTATCTTCATATAAAGTATTTACAGTTACATAAATTTTAACGTTGCGTAAATGGCCATATGCAACTGCAGCTTGTAATTCCTCGCGATTAAAGTTTGTTGCAAAAGCTCTGGCACTAAATTCATTTCCTCCTAAATAAATTGCATTTGCACCATTTTGAACCGCTGCTACTAAAGCTTCATAACTTCCAGCTGGAGCAAGTAATTCTATATTTTGCATATGTATTAATGCTCCGTTTCTGCAATTAATGCTATACACATTTTAGCTGACGCTTGGGATGCTTTTTTTAAATATTCATCAAATTGGACAGAAGAATCTCCCTTACCAAAAACATCACTTAAAGAACGTGTAATAATAAAACTAGTCCCGAATTTATAGCATGTTTGAGCAATTGCTGCTGCTTCCATTTCAGTACATTTTGCATCAGGAAAATTATTTTTAATGCGTGTTGCTACTTCCGGTGTAGCAACAAATTGGTCACCAGAAACAATTAGACCAATTTCGCAATTTAAATTTAAGTTTGATAATATTGTTTTAGCTTGAGTAATTAGTTGACGATCTGCTTCTATTCTTGGGGGTAAACCTGGAACTTCACCAATCACTCGATTGGGAAATGCCGTAATATCAAAATCATGTTGACAAACTTCATTAGAAATAACTATATCCCCAACTTCTTGAGTTAAACACAGTCCACCAGCAGAACCGATATTTATGACATAATCTATTTTATAGTTAGTCAGTAATAAAGTAGTACAAATAGCAGCATTAACTTTTCCTACTCCACCCTGTAACAAAACGACTTGGCGCTCTTTTATCGTTCCTTGATAAAATGTACAATCAAGAATAGAGCGTGTTTCAGTAATCTCCATATATTCTTTAATTGCTGCCACTTCTTCTTCCATTGCTCCGATAATTCCAATCATTCTACTTACCTCCCCTTCTTTTATGACATATAAAAATAATTCTTTGTGATTTATCATGATATTCCTCAAACTCACCATAATATTGTACATCCGTAAAACCTGCCTGTTTCAATAAGCTAAGATAAATTTCAATATCGTAAGTTTGCTGATAATGCATTTCTTTTATATGTTCATTATTTTCCTTATCAATTATCTCAATTTCGTGTTCCACTTTACCAAGAGCAGTCTTTTCTACATGCCATTTAAAATAGAAATCATCAGCATCTTCTTCTTCAAAATAGCCATCTAGAATTTCATCCATCTTATAAAGACTATCAACATCAAATATAAAGGTTCCATTATATTTTAGTGATTCATATACATTTTTAAAAGTTCTTAATACTTTCTTTTTACTCAAAACATAATTAATTGAGTCACAAAGGCATAAAATCAAATCTACTGCTTTATCGGTTACAAAATCAGTCATATCAACTCGACCTAATAAAAGATTAACATCTGCTTCCATTGCTTTCAAACGTGAAACTTCAAGCATATCTTTAGAAAGATCAGTTGCATAAATCTCTTTACCTGCTTTAGCTAAACGAATTGCAATTTCACCAGTTCCACACCCAAGTTCAAGCACGCTTTTAAAATCAGCGTGCTCATTTATAAACTTGAAATAATCATCATAAAATTGTTCATCCATTAAGCTGTCATAGTAATAAGCAAAATTTTCGTATGACATTAAGCTAAATATTTTGATACGTCAATTCGTGGCATATCAGACCATAATTTCTCAAGATTATAACTGTTTCGTTCGTCAGCATCAAATATATGCACAACGATATCACCATAATCCATCAATAACCACTTGCTATTGCGTAACCCTTCAATTTTTTTAACTTCATAACCATTTTCATGACAGCTGTCTTCGACACTGTCACGTAAAGCATTCATCAATCTCTCGTTACTTGCTGAACAAATCACAAAAGTATCAAAAATAGGACTAGCTAACTGCATGTCAATTACTACAATGTCCTCTGCTAATTTATCATCTAATGCTTTTATAATTACTTCTAATTTATTCATTAATATCTCCTTTTGCATATTTATTATAAATTTCAAAAAAACATTCATCAATTTTTCGCCCTTTTTCATGGGAAAAATCATAAAAATCTTGTAAACACCCTTTAAAGCCAGCAACTACATCTTTTTTGCATAATGCAATTTTTTTTGAAGAATCGTAATCTCGACTTGGATCGTATTTATCAGCTTCATAAATACACATATCAAGTTTTGACATATATAAAGAAGCAGTTGTATGATGCCTAATTGCTTGTAATATTTCAGGATCATCAACTAAATACTCATTTTTTGCAACATATTCAGATAACCATTGATGCCAAACCGCCTCTGGTTTATTAAGATAATCTGGATAATTTTTTTGCATTATTACAACAGCTTCATCATGAGGCATTTCTTTAGCAATATCATGAAGCATTCCTGCTACATATGCTTTTCTACCATCTAGATTATTAGCTAATGCAATTTCTTTAGCTAAATGAGCCATGCTCACTGTATGACGATAGCGTTTTAAAGACATTTTATTTTTCACAATTGTTTCTAAATAAATACCATTATTAACAATATATTTTAAAACTTCAGGATTTAAAGCATGTAATGCACCATTCCGGATATTATTACTAGCGTCATCACTGGCAACCAAATCTAAGTGAATAAAATTATATTTATCTAAATTATCATTAATTTGATAACCTATGCGATCGAATACCACTAATTGAGCTAATTGACTCAATTCTTTAGCAGCAATCCATTTATGATATAAACTTGCTTGATCCATTCCCATCATAAAATATAACTGATCATTTGGATATATTTTTTTTAGATATCTAATTGTATCGATCGTATAATTTTTTTTACTACTATCTTGATCAATCTCGTAGCGGCAAATTTCAACATTTTTATAGCGCTTTAAAGCAATTTCCAACATCGCTAATCGTTGTTGTTTAGTTGCTCCTGTAGAGCCTTTCCATGGGTTGTTAGCAGTCGGCATAACTAAAATTTTATCTAACTTTAATTGCCTGATTGACTCTTCAATCACGCGTACATGAGAACGATGAATTGGGTCAAAACTACCGCCAAAAACACCTATTTTTATCATGGTAATTTATAAATTTCCTTTTCACTTGGGCGATATAAAATAATTGTTCTTCCTAAAATTTGCACAACATCTGCTTTTGTTTTCATACTTAACTCTAGCGCAATCTCATTTTTTGAATCAGCACATGATTCAAGAATTTTTACTTTGATCAATTCATGAGCTTCTAGAGCATCGTCAATACCTTCAATTTGAGTTTGATGAACTCCTTCTTTACCAATTTGAAAAATAGCATTTAAATTATGTGCTATCCCTCTTAAATATCTTTTTTGCTTTCCTGTTAACATAACCCGATTCCTTTCTAAATTAATGCTTCTCTAATAAAAACACCAACACCTTGTGGTGCATGAACTCTAACATTGGCATTGGGACAATTAACACTGACAAATCCTAGACCGGAAATAACAATATCAATTTTACCCTCTGGTAATTTAAAATCATAACTTGCCATTTCATTAATATCCTTAATACTTTCAATTTCCGGCATCAGAGTCAAGTGCCGATTATATAAATTATCACTGTTTCCCAATTTAGTTCTATGAATTTTTAATAATTTTGGAAAAAAACAAGTAAAAGAACTACGCGGTCCTTTAATGAAATCAACGCGTGCCAACCCACCAAAATATAGTGTTTGTTGGTCGTTTAATTGAAAATTAATTGGTCTTAATTCGCTTTTAGGAATAATTATTCTCAAATCTTCATCTTTAACTAAATGAGCCATCTGATGATTATTAATGATACCAGGCGAATCATATAAATAATTTTTATCATCTAGTGGAATTTCAATTAAATCAAGCGTTGTTCCAGGAAATTCACTTGTTGTTATTAAATTATCAGTTACTCCTGCATAATGTTTTAATAAAGAATTAATCAACGAAGATTTCCCGACATTAGTAACTCCAACAATATAAACATCTCGACCATGACGATATTCATTAATCTTATCTATTAATAAATCTAAATTATAATTTTTGGTTCCACTTGATAAAATAACGTCAATAGGTTTAATTCCTGATTCTTTCAACTGTCTTCTTAGCCAATGCTCAATTTTACGATCTTTTAGTGATTTTGGCAAAATATCTCGTTTGTTTCCAAGAACTAAAATATCATTATTATTAAGATGCCGTGATAATCCATTTATTAAGCTGCCATTATAATCAAATAAATCAACTAAATAAACAACAAGACAATCATGATTTCCGATTTCTTGAAGAATTTTTAAAAAATCATCACTAGTAAGATCTGTTTTTTGTAATTCATGATAATTTTTTAAGCGAAAACAGCGTTTACAAAGAATTACATCTTTTTCTAAAGCATTTTTAGGCACAAAACCTATCTTTTTTTCGTCTTCACTTTGAATTATGGCTCCACAGCCAAAACATCTAATCTCTTTAGTCATACTATCTCCTTTTCAAACCACTCCCATTGTACCTTATTTTAAGCCAATTTTAAAGTAAATAATCGTTAAAATAAAACTTGGTATAATTTTATTTATTTGGATGAATATAAAGATTTTTGTCCTAAATTAAAAGATTGACAATATATATGTATTAGAGGTGAAATATAAATGTTTTCAACATTATTATCCTTACTTACTAATGGTTTCTTTGTCTCATACATTAAATCAAAATCTTTTGAGTTACCACTAACAGCTAAAGAGGAAGAAAGATATCTTGAACAGTTTTTTAATGGTGACAAAGAGGCTCGGAATGTTTTAATTGAAAGAAATTTAAGATTGGTAGCTCATATTGCTAAAAAATACGAGAACAATAAAGATATGCAGGAAGATCTGATTTCAATTGGAACAATAGGACTGATTAAAGCAGTCGATAGTTATAAACAAAACCATAAAACTAAGTTAGCCACTTATGCTTCCAGATGTATTGAAAATGAGATATTAATGCATCTTAGAACTAATAAAAAGACTAACTTAGATATTTCATTAAATGAGACAATCGGTATTGATAAGGATGGCAGTGAAATAGTTTTAGGTGATATCATTGCCGCAAAACAAGAGGAGTTTATCGATATAGTAGATAAAAAGGATACTTTAGATAAATTTACAACATATTTTAGTGTTCTTGAACCCCGCGAAAAAGATACTTTGATTATGCGTTATGGCTTGAATAATACCAAAAAGTATACTCAAAAAGATATTGCTAAAAAATTAAATATCTCACGTTCTTATGTTTCACGTCTTGAAAAACGTGCATTAATTAAATTATTGCGTGAACATATGAAAGAAAAACCGTAAATTATATAATTTACGGTTTAAAAATCATCTTCTTTTAGAATATCTTCTAGAGATATTTTTTCATATTTAATTGGTTCTGTTTTTTTGGGTACTTTAACAACCGCTTTATTTTTGGTAGTTTCAACCTCATCACTTTCAAAATCATCTAATAAGGTATGCTCTTTGGGTTGTTTAAAGATTTCTAAATCAACTTCGGTTTTCTTAGCTACATCATAATCACTTGTTGAAATTGGAGAATTTATATAAACATCATCAATTACTTGATTAGCCGTTAATTTATTAGCTACACTTGGTTTTTGCTCAAGATTAGCATTATTATAGTCAGTTGCTTTAAATTCAAATGAAGTCTGATCGTTTAAAGTGACTGTAATTAATTGTGAATTATCAACAATTACGGAATCTTTTACATAAATAATTTTAGATTTAGGATTCTTATACAATAAAGTTCCTTTTGTAGCACGATTGCAAGGTGTTATATCGCCAATTTTAATTCGTTTAACCCCACCTTCTTCGCTAATAACGATTAATGAACTGCTAACTAATGGATTAAAAATATTGAGACTAACTAACTCATCATTTTTTAAATTTACAGCTCTAATCCCAGCGGCTTTGATTCCAACGATTGAAACTTCTTGCTCTGAATATAATGCTCCATACCCAGCTTTAGTCGTTAAGATAATTCCTTGATTATTATCAGTCAATTTAACATCGACTACCCGATCATCATTCTTTAATCCCATACATTTAAGGGGCTTTGAATATCGAGTAACTTCAAAATCTTTTAAATTCGTCCGTTTGATTTGACCATTTTTTGTTGCTAGCATAACGTACAATGGTAAATTAAAATCTTTTACCAAAATAGTTCCGATGATTTTTTCACCAGCATTTAGTTTTACTAAATAACTAACATGTTTACCAGCATCTTTCCATTTAAATTCTTCAATCTTATGAACTGGAATAAAGAGATAATTTCCAGCATCAGTAAACAGCAATAAATGATCTAACGTATTGGCTTGATACATTGAAACTAGATAGTCATTTTCTTTTTTGCCGAACGGAATACCTTCACTAGCCTTGATAGAACGATTACTAATTCGCTTAATATATCCATCACGGGTAATAGAAACATTGATATCCTCAGATAGGATCATTGCTTTCTCATCTATTTTAATTTCTTGAACCTCATCACGAATTTTTGATAGACGTGGCATTGGATATTTTTTCTTAATACCTTTTAATTGATCAATAATAACTTTACGTAGAACCTCATCACTGTTTAAAATATTATTTAAATATGCAATTCGATTATCTAATTCTTTATTTTCATTTTCCAATGTGACAATATCAGTGTTTGTTAAACGATACAATTGTAACATTACAATTGCTTCAGCTTGTTTTTCGCTAAAACCATATTTTTCAATCAAGTTATTTTTAGCATCGCTTTTATCTTTTGATTGTCTAATTGTTTTTACAACCTCATCTAAAATTGAAATTGCTTTAATCAATCCTTCAACGATATGTTTACGCTCATTAGCCTTATTAAGATCATGAATTGAACTTCGTGTAACAACATCTATTTGATGTGCAATATAGCCATCTAAAATCTCAATTACCCCCATTAAGACTGGTCGCTTATCTTTGATTGCAACCATATTATAGTTGTAATTTTTTTGTAGATCAGTATTTTTGTATAGATAGTTAAGAGTATTTTGTACATTTATATCCTTTTTTAAATCAATAACAATCCGTAATCCAGTACGATCAGATTCATCACGAACTTCGATAATTCCATCGATATTGCGATTAAATCGAATTTCATCAATTTTACGAACTAATTCTGCTTTGTTTACTTCATAGGGAATTTCAGTAATAACGATTTTATTCATCGTTTTCTCTTCAATCATTTCACTAGTACTACGAACAATCACTTTCCCACGGCCACTTTTAAAGGCATTTAAAATTCCTTGTTTTCCTTCAACAATAGCTCCAGTTGGAAAATCTGGACCTTTAATAAATTCCATTAGTTTTTCCAAAGAACAGTTAGGGTATTTAATTCGATGAATCGTTGCATCGATTACTTCTTCAAGATTATGTGGAGGAATATCTGTTGCATAACCGGCCGATATTCCCGTTGCACCATTTACTAATAAATTTGGATAGGCCGCTGGTAATACAGTTGGTTCATATTCTGTATCATCAAAGTTTAAAGACATTAATACTGTATCTTTATCTAAATCTTTTAGTAATTCAACAGCAATTGCTGATAGACGAGCTTCAGTATAACGCATTGCTGCTGCCGGATCGTTATCAATAGATCCATTATTTCCTTGCATATCAACTAATGGAACACGCATTTTCCAATCTTGGGATAAACGGACCATTGCATCATATACTGATGTGTCTCCATGAGGATGATAATTACCAATAACGTTCCCAACTGTTTTTGCTGACTTACGATATGGTTTTGAATATAAATTTCCTTCTTTATACATCGAATAAAGAATCCGGCGCTGTACTGGTTTTAAACCATCACGAACATCAGGTAAAGCACGATCTTGAATAATATATTTAGAATATTTTCCAAAGCGGTCACCCATGATAGTTTCTAATGACATAATTATTTTTTTATCCACGCTTATTTTCTCCTTACTCAATTGCAAAATTATCTTCTAATGTAAATTGGACATTTTGTTCAATCCATTCTCGTCTTGGTTCTACTTTATCACCCATTAATACAGAAACTCGACGTTCAACAATTGCCGCATCTTCAATTGATACTTGAATTAAAGTCCGAGTTTCTGGATTCATAGTTGTTTCCCATAATTGAGAAGCATTCATCTCCCCAAGTCCTTTATACCGTTGTACATTATATCCACGACCAATTTTCTTCTTTGCTTCTTCTAATTCGTCTTCTTCCCAAGCGTAAACGATATCTTCCTTTTTCCCACTTTTCTTTGACACTTTATAAAGTGGTGGTAAAGCAATATATACTTTTCCTGCAGTAATTAGATCTCGCATATATCGATAGAAGAAAGTTAGTAAAAGAATTTGAATATGGGCACCGTCGGTATCAGCATCGGTCATGATGATTACTTTATTATAATTACTATCTTTTTCGTTAAAATCAGCTCCAACGCCAGCCCCAATTGTATTAATAATTGTTGCAATTTCTTCATTTTTTAAAATGTCAGCCATTGCTGCCTTTTCAGTATTAACAACTTTTCCTCGTAATGGTAAAATTGCTTGATATTTACGATCGCGACCTTGTTTTGCACTACCGCCTGCTGAATCTCCTTCGACTAAGTATAGCTCTTTACGTTTTTTATCTTTAGATTGAGCAGGTGCTAATTTTCCACTTAAAATTTTTTCTTGACGTGGGCCTTTACCTTTACGAGCAGCTTCTCGAGCTTTACGTGCCGCATCACGAACTTGAGCAGCTTTAATCATTTTCTTAACAAGATTATCTGCTGTTTCTTTATGCTCTTCTAAAAAATATGTAAGTTTTTCATAAACTACTGTATCTACAACATTTCGTGCCTCTGGCGTTCCTAGTTTAGATTTTGTTTGTCCTTCAAACTGTAAATAATGTTCAGGTACTTTAATTGAAATAATTGCCGAAAGTCCTTCACGAACATCATTTCCTTCTAAATTCTTGTCCTTTTCTTTTAATAACCCATATTTACGAGCATATTCATTAAACGTTCTAGTTAAAGCTGATCTAAATCCTGTTTCATGAGTTCCACCATCACCAGTTCTAACTAAATTCACAAAAGATAAAGTAGTTTCTTGATAACCACTAGTGAACTGCATAGCGACATCAACTTCTATTTCATTATTTGTACCCTCAATATTAATAATTTCATTAAGAGTCTCTTTTTCATAATTTAAATATTCAACAAATGCTGTTAAACCATTATCGTATTGATAACTTATCTCTTTACCTGTACGTTCATCAACTAAATCAATTTTGATTCCTTTTAAAAGGAACGCACTTTCCATCAATCGTTCACTAATCGTAGAAAAATTATATTCATAAACTGAAAAAATGCTTGAATCGGGCATAAAATGAATCGTTGTTCCAGTTTGATTTGATTTACCAATCACTTTTAACTTCCCAACTTTACTACCACCATCTTCAAATCTTTGCTGCCAAACTTTTCCATCACGATAAATTGTTACTTCAAGCCATGAAGATAGTGCATTAACGACCGACGCCCCAACTCCATGTAATCCGCCAGAAGTTTTATAACCGCCGTCTTCGTTAAACTTACCACCGGCATGTAAAATCGTAAGGATTACTTCTGTTGTAGGCTTACCTGAAGCATGCATCCCTGTCGGCATTCCCCGACCATGGTCAGTTACTTTGATACTGTTATCCTTACAAATCGTTACTTGTATATTATCACCAAATCCTGAAAGTGCTTCATCAATTGCATTATCAACAATTTCCCAAACTAAGTGATGCAGTCCGCGTGCATCAGTCGAACCAATATACATTCCTGGTCGCTTACGAACTGCTTCTAAGCCTTCAAGTATTTGAATATTTGACTCATCATAATTACTTTTAGCTGCCATATAATTCATCTGCCTCCTTTAATCACTTGTACCATTATACCTAAATTTTAGGTTTTTTTCAAAGATTATTGCATTTTTATAATGATAATATATAATAGTCACAGGTGATAAAAAATGGATATAATGATTTCAATAATTTTAATTATACTCAGTTATCTATATGGATCGATTCCCTTTGCATTAGTTATTGGGCGATTAGTCTATAAAACTGATGTTAGAAACTATGGTTCCGGTAATTTAGGGGGAACAAATACTGGTCGTGTTTTAGGAAAAAAAGCTGGTGTTGCTGTAATTCTTTTGGATGCTTCAAAGGCATTATTAGTAATGCTTTTAACTAGTTACTTATGTTCACTATTAAAAATGAATAATGATTTAGCATATATATGTGCTTTAGCTTGTGTGATTGGGCACTGCTATCCTGTTTTTGCAAATTTCAAAGGCGGTAAAGCAGTTTCAACTGCAATCGGTTTTTTTATGGCTGTCAATCCTATAGGTGCTGTCTTAGCCTTAGTCGTTTTCTTCATTGTTCTAAAGCTTTCTAAATATGTTTCACTGTCTTCAGTTTTAGCATCGTCTTCAGTATTGTTTGCAATTCCGTTTTTAAATATGTCAATGACTGGTAAAATCGTAACTGCAGCGGTTATTTTACTGTTAATTTATCGACACAAAGAAAATTTAATTAGAATTAAAAATGGGACAGAAAATAAAATTACTTGGATGTAAATATGCTCGTTAATACATAAAGTTGTGAATTATCACGGCTTTTTTATTTAATAAAAATAAGGATGCATTATCCAAAAAGAGATGCATCCATTAGGTAATTATTTATATGTAATTATTTCACTACTTTTTAGATGACTATCATCACCAATATATTTAATCTTAAATTCTTTTCCATCATATTCAACTTCACTTAAAGAACAACCACGAACAACATATTTATTGATTTTTGTTAATTCGGATGTTTTATAATTAAGCATTATTCCGTGAAGAATAATAAATAACATCCCATGAATCGTAATAAAAATTGTATCATCATGATGTTTTTTATAAATATCATTAAAAAAATCTTTTAACCGCATTTGGACTTCATGATATGTTTCACCACCAGGAGTGCTAACATCATCATCCGGAAGATTCCATAATCGATTATAAATTGGATCATTTAATAATTCATTAATAAGGCATCCTTCGTATTTACCAAAATTCATTTCTTTTAATCGTTCGTCAACAAGAACATGATCAAATAATATTTCACTTGTTGCTTTAGCACGTTCTATCGGACTGCTATAACAATAATCAATTTTAAGTTCTGTGATTCTTGCTTTTAGCAACTTAGCATCTTCTATGCCTTCTGCTGTTAGCGGTGAATCTTGCCATCCCTGTAATCTTTTTTCTTGATTCCACAATGTTTTTGAGTGTCGAGTAAGGTATATTTTCATAAAGTAAAAATAAGGGTTACCCCTTATTTATATTGTGACATAACAGATGACATGATTTTTTTAATTTGAGCCTCACTAGGTTTACGACCCATTTCCATATACATTGCACGAATCATTTTTTCGTTGATTGGTGGATTTTTTTGTAATTGTTTTTTAAACATATAACGTGCTGCGAAAAAACCGATAATCGCACCAACGATTAAACCCAAAATTATATTCAACATATTTATACCTCCAAGTTTTTAGATTGCTCTACCATTATAACATAACTTTTTGATATTTGGTATAAAATATCCAAGAATATATTTGTTTTTTTATTTGCTTCAATAATTATATAGTAATCATGAATAACGCAAATCATTTCTTCTTTTGTTAATTGATTATCAATAACATGTTTATTTTTATCCCGATGATAATCGTATCGGTCTTTTAACTTGTATTCGATAAAGTCACTAACTCCTTCATTATTTCCAAATAAACACTCCATTTGCTTCGTAAAAAAAACATTTTTAGGTTCAATATTAATAATTTGATTTTTCACCTCTGGATATTGTTCAAGTAATCCAACAACATTAGGATTTAACTTATATATTTTATATGTATTCATTTCTATCACCATGATTAGTGTATCAAAGAAAATCTAAATATATTGTCAAATCATGCCCAAAAATCAATAAAAGTGATGTTATTACATCACTTTTACTAGTCCTTATAAAATATCTTTAACGTTTTTTACTACATTTTCAACTGTAAAACCATAGTTTTTAATAACGATATCAGCAGGTGCACTAGCACCAAATTTATTTACTGACATTGTTTTACCATCTAAACCAACATATTTATGCCAACCAAAATCACTGGCCATTTCAATCGATAAACGAGCTCTAACATTGTGTGGAAGAATCTCATCTTTATATTTAGCATCTTGCTGTTCAAATAACTCCATTGATGGCATTGATACAACACGAACATCGATATCTTCTTTCAATAATTCTTCTTTAGCTGCCATTGCTAAATTTACTTCACTACCTGAAGCGATAATAATTGCATCTAATTTATTGACTTCTTTACCTACAATGTAGGCTCCATGACAAACACCTTCGTATGAAGTTGCAGTCATTGTGGTAACATTTTGACGAGTCAAAATTAGAGCTGTAGGATTATTAGTTGATTCAACTGCTAATTTCCATGCAGATGCCATTTCGACAGCATCTGCTGGTCTAAATACTCGCATATTTGGCATTGAACGTAACATTGTTAGTTGTTCAACGGGTTGATGAGTTGGTCCATCTTCCCCAACTGCAATCGAGTCATGAGATAATGGTAAAATGATTGGCAATTCCATCAAACAAGCCATTCTCAAAGCGCCTTTAAAGTAGTCAGAGAAAACTAGGAAACCACCTGCAGATACTTTTATTCCTGTGTGTAAAGTGATTCCATTCATCATTGCAACCATAGCAAACTCACGAATTCCAAACGCTAAATTACGGCCATCATAATTTTCAACACTAAATGTTTTTTCGCCTGCAATATTTGTTTTAGTTGAAGATGCTAAATCAGCTGTTCCTGACATAAATGTAGGATTTTGTTGAGCAACTTCTTGAATCATTTCTAATGAAGTGTTTCTTGTTGCATCGTTATGACCAGGTGAATATTTTTTCATTATTTCATCTAAATCTAATGAAAAGTTCCCAGCAATAGCATTTTCTAATTCTTGAGCAAGTTCTGGATAAGCATTTTTATAGTCTTTCATTAACCGCTGCCACTTATTATAACGATTTTTTCCACGTTTAATACATGTATTAGCAAAATCATCATAAACTTCTTCAGGAACATAAAATTCGTCATGATCAAAGCCATAAGAAATTTTAGCATTTTTACCATCTTCTTTTCCTAATGGATTACCATGAACTTTATTAGTTCCTTCATTACTTGAACCAAAACCAATCACTGTATCAATAATGATCAAAGTTGGTTTATATAATTCTTTTTTTCCTTTACGGATTGCTTTTTGAATTGCACTAACATCATTTCCATCTGTTACACGAATTACTTGCCATCCGATTGCTTCATAACGCTTTTTCACATCTTCACTAAAAGACATTGATAACGGCCCATCAAGCGTAACTTTATTGGCATCATATAAAACAATTAATTTACCTAACGATAAATGCCCAGCTAAAGAAGCAGCCTCATAAGTAACGCCTTCTTGCATATCACCATCTCCGCATAATGCATATGTATAGTGATCGACAACATCATAACCCTCACGGTTATATTTTGAAGCTAAGAATTTTTCTGCTAAAGCCATTCCTGCTGCCATTGGAATTCCTTGACCCAAAGGTCCTGAAGAAGCATCGACACCATCAGTAATATCACATTCAGGATGTCCTGGAGTAATAGAACCCCATTGTCTAAAATTCTTTAAGTCATCAATAGAAATTTGATAACCAGATAAATGCAGCATTGAATATAACAATGCTGAAGCATGACCAGAAGCCAATACAAAACGATCGCGATTAAACCATTTTGATTGTTTGTGATAAAAATCCATTTCCTTAGTAAATAACGTATAGATTGCCGGTGTTGACCCTAATACCATCCCTGGATGACCAGAGTTAGCTTTGTTGATGGTATCAATACCTAACGCACGAATTGTTGCGATTGATAAGCTTGATGTTTCCATTAATTTCTAATTCTCCTTTTTTGCACATAAAAACTTATTCTTATTATACACAAAATCGTATAAATTAAAATAAGTTTTTCGACAAATTATATTAATTTTTTAATTTTTCATCTTTTAGCTTTTGTGGCGTGATATCATTTCCTTCTTCGTCAACAACTTTAACACCCATTAATTGTTGCTTAAACCCACTACGAAAAGCTTTTAAATATTTTTGACGTAATTCTTTTTGTTCTTCTAATTCAGCCTCACTGATTGTACCATCTTTTTTCTTTTTAGCCAATTCATTAATTCTTACAATTAATTCTGGATCTATATTACTCATTTTAATTTTCTCCTTAAATATAAAAAAGGTAGAGAGCTTTAGATATTTCCCTGTTAAGTACAGGTGGGCACCTTTAAATATACTTTAGGATCCCTATTCAAAGACAGGTTTTCAACACCGCAATTTAGATCAGGTTCCCTTATCTATGATGTGGAAATTTATTTACTCTCTAACCAAAATTATTATAACACAGCCACCTTAAGTGTCAACACTTTAAGCATAGCGATATGTGACAAAATTATTACTTTTTCTTAACAATACAAGTACTAGTGTATTCAATATCAAAATATTTAAAAGTGTTATAAATATCTTTAAGTTGAATATCAGCCACCTCATCGACTAAATTCAAAGCGATAGTTCCTTCAAAATAATAGCGACTGAATAAATTCGCAATACTTTCAGGACTATTAAATAAATTTATAAATAATCCAATATTTTTCTTTTTAATTCTTTCAAAGTCTTTTTCTTCAATCTTAAGCTCTTTAAAATTTTTAATTAAGTCGAGCAAATGATTTTTTAATGTTTCATAGTCATCACAATCACATCCAATTTGAATAAATGCATAGTCTCTTTCTTGCGTAAAACTTGCACTAAATGAATCGTTAATAATCCCTTTATTTAACCAGTCGTTATATAATTTTGAACTTTTTGAAAATAGTAAGTCAAACAATAGATTCATTGATAACTCACGTTTGATTTTTTCTTTAGGTTCAGAAAGAATTTCATTTATTTTAATTGAAACAATTATTTTATTCATTTCAACATCCATTGATAAAATATTTTCTTTTGTTTTAACCTTACAAGGTTCAATGTTTTTCTGGCAAATAATTGGTTGTGCTGTTTCAAAATTCTTTTTAGCCTGATTTTCTCTAATTACATTTATGGCTGTATCGGCATTAATATTACCTACGACAAATAACATCATATTACTAGGATGATAGAAAGTATTATAGCAAGTTTCCAACATTGTTTTATCAGTGCGATTTACGGTTTCAACTGTTCCCGCAATATCAATGGCTACAGGATGATTATTGTAAAGGTTTTGAATTGATCCAAAATAAACACGCCAATCTGGGTCATCATCATACATTTTTATCTCTTGACCAATAATCCCTTTTTCCTTCTCAACGCTTTCAGGAGTAATATCTAATCTTTGAACAAAATCTAATAGTAACTCAATACATGGATATTCATTTGAAGTAGTACTAAATAAATAGGCTGTTCTACTTGATGAAGTGAAGGCATTGGTACTGGCACCTAATTTAGCAAACTCATCAGAAGCATCAGTACCATTCATATCAAACATTTTATGTTCTAAGAAATGAGCTATTCCGTCTTCTACTTTAATCATTTCATTACCATTTAAAGGTACAAAAGTTGTATCAATAGCGCCGAATTTGGTTGAAAACAACCCGTAAGTTTTTTCAAACCCTTGTTTTGGTAAAAGATAAACTTCTAATCCGTTATCCATTTTTTCATGATATAAAGTTTCTTTTAAAGTATCAAAGTATATTTTTTCCATTATTTATCACTCCCTGTTAATAAGAAAATTGTATCTAAGTGTACTTTTTTGCTGGCAGCAATAATTTCTTCTTTGGATACACGCATTAATTTTTCTAAATATTCATCATTTGTTTCTTGAACACCTGTTAAATCCCGGTTATAAGCCAATGTAATCAAACTAATTGGTTCATCTTTAGTTTTTGTTAATGAGCTTTTTAACATCAGTTTTGCTAAATCAATTTCATCATTACTAAAATCACCATTTTGAATATTCTTTAATTCTTGGGCAATTAAGTCCTTAGCTTTTTGATAGTCACTGCCTTCAATTCCCGCATTAACTGTCATAATCCCACTAAATGCCCCATAGCTTGATGATATATAGTAACATAAACTATGCTTTTCACGGACAATTTTGAATAACCGTGATTGTGAAAATCCGCCAAAAATTGCATTAAATACAGTCATCGCATAAGTGCCAGGATCCTTAAAGTTACAATCAACAACATATCCTATATTTAATTTAGCTTGAGTAATATCTTGTTTTTCAACTACTTCTAAGATGTCATTCTTGCTTGATTTGAAATTAGTAACTGGATCAAGCGGTTGACTGCTGCTGCTGCTAAAACTTAGATTTTCTTTAAATACATCTACAATACTTTCATCAACATCACCAACAACATATAAATGTTTAACATCATTCTCTAAGCATTCAACTAAGTATTTATAGACCTCTTCATTAGTGATTCGATCAAGTTCTTCTACATAGCCATTATTACTAATGGATAAAAAACCACCCTCACCCATATTTTTGAATAATTGATCTAATCCGTACATAAATTTATCATCATTTTGAACAATCAAACGCTCTTTTAATTCTTTTTTCTTAATAGCAAAAGTTTGTTCATCAAATTTTCCATTTCTAACATTGGGATGAAATAAAACGTCATTAAACATTTTGATTTGTTGCACTAATAAATTTTCTTGATACGGCAAAAATGTTTCATTAATACAAACACTTGAAATATTTAACACTTGTCCAATTCCCTTAGTCGCTAAATTAGTGCCAAAACTCATTCCATAAAGATCTTCCAAATGAGTTGATAATGCTTGAGTTGAGGGATAGTTTTCTGTTCCTCCAGTAAGCATAAAAGCCAATAAAGAACGTTTAGTAACATTTTCTTTTGTTAACTTTCCTTCTAATTTTAATGACATTGTTATATTCTTAAATTTTTTGCTTGGAATAACATGTAGTGTATATCCAGCTAATTGATAACTTTTTTTCATAAAAATCTCCTTTACAAACCTAATGTATATATTATACACTAAAAAATAAAAATTAAAACCGCATCTTAAAAAGAACAAGTTAAAAAGAACATCATGATGATGTTCTTTTTAACAAATTAACGTTTTGCTTTATCAAAAGGTTCTCCAGCAGCTTTTGGTGCTGCAGAATTTTTTGAAGTAAAAGCTAATAATATTAAAGTGGCAACATAAGGGAAGATTTTAAAAACTACACCTGGAACTCCAGAATTTAATAAAAATGGAATTGAAGCATATGTTACAGCTAAAGTCTTAGCAAAAGCAAAGAAAATTGCTGACAATGCGATTCGCCAAGGTGTCCAGTTACCAAAAATTAAAACTGCTAATGCTAAGAATCCATATCCAGCAACTGTACTAGAATACTCACTTGTTATTGGGATTACATAGATTAAACCACCCATACCAGCCAATATTCCAGATAGAACAACGCCTAAATAACGCATTTTATATACATTTACTCCAGCAGCATCAGCAGCTTGTGGGTTCTCACCACATGTCCTAATTCTTAATCCTGTTTTCGTTTTATAGAGATACACGTATGTAGCAATCAAAATAGCAATACCAATAAATGTAGAAAGATAAAAATCTTTAAAAAACATATCACCAATTATTGGAATGTCTGAAAGAACTGGAACTTTTTTTATTAAAAATTCATTACTGAACGGAATACTTTTTACTCCACCAAAAATAGTCTTAGCAACAAAAATTCCAAAAGCAGGAGCAAATAAATTCAATGCAGTCCCAGAAATAGTCTGATCAGCTTTCATACTGATTGCAGCAAAAGCATGTAACAGCGCAAATAATCCACCGATTACTCCAGAAATTAATAAAGCTACTAGAAACAATGCTTGCCCACTTAACCAGCCGGCATTTTGAGCAGTATGCATAAACCAAATCCCAAAAAAAGCTCCAAAAATCATAATTCCTTCTAAGGCGATATTAACTACTCCAGAGCGTTCACTAAACAACCCGCCTAAAGCAACGATCAACAGAGGGATCGAAAACATCAAGCTTTGTCTAAATAAGAAATAAAATAAATCCATTATTCATCCCCTCCAATCAAAGCTTGTTTTTTATCTTTTTTACGCCCCTTTCGGCGTTCTAAAATCAATCGAATAAACAATGTGAAAGAACTAAAATAAATAATTGCTGCAACAATTACATCGATAATTTCTACTGCAATATGTACTGCTTGAACATAGTTTCCGCCTAAATTGATATATGCGATAAATAATGCAGCGAAAATCACGCCAAGTGGATTGTTAAACCCTAATAAGGCAACAGGAATACCATTAAAACCTTCAGCGGCTAAAACTTCTGCTGTTCCTATTGTTCGTCCAGTTCCCGCCATATAAACCAAAGCTCCACCTAGTCCTGCAAAAAAACCGGCAATTACCATCGATAAAACAATACTTTTTTTCTCATTCATTCCCGCGTATTTACTCGCATCTGGATTATATCCAGTTGCTTTTAGTTCATAACCAAATGTTGTTTTATTCATAATAACATAAGCAAGAATACATACACCAATAGCAATGAACGTTCCTAAATTAATGCTCGAACCATTAAAAACCTGATCTAATCCTAAATTTGGTATTGCTAAACTTGTAGGAATAGTATACGATTCAGCGCCAGTGGGATTATACATAAATTTTTTTACTCCTTCAATTACTAATAGCATCCCAATATAATTCATCATGATACTAGATATTACAACATTAACATTGCGATAAGCTTTAAGTAATCCAGGAACACTGGCCCATAAGGCTCCTGCTAATCCTCCTGCAAGCACAGCAAAGATCCAACGAATAGATTCGGGGATAAAAGTTGCATTAAAAGCTATAAACATTGAAGCAAAGGCTCCTACAATATATTGTCCTGGTGTTCCAATATTAAATAGACCACATTTAAATGCAAAAGCCACTGAAAGACCGGTCATCATAATTGGTACTGATAAATATAATACTTCACCAACGCTTTTAATTCCACGATAAAAACCACCTCGAAGTAAGATTGAAAATCCTTCTAATGCCTGATTAGGAATTACTAAAAACATAATTAGTAGTCCAAAAATCAAACCGCATAAAATCGCAATCAAAGAAGATAAAAATGATTTTGTCCATGCTTTATTTTTCATATCCAACACCTCGCTTTGATCCCGCCATATACAATCCTAATTCTTCAACGTTAGTTTCTTTTGGATTTAAGTCAGTAACAATCTCTCCTTCATACATTACCAGAATTCGATCACTGACATTCATAACTTCATCAAGTTCTAAACTAATTAGTAAAACCGCATGTCCCTCATCGCGCTGTTGAATCAACTGTTTATGAATAAATTCTATTGCTCCAACATCAAGCCCACGAGTAGGTTGAACAGCAATCAATAAATCACAATTACTTTCAATTTCTCGCGCAATAATTGCTTTTTGTTGATTTCCACCAGACATTCCTCGAACAATCGAATGTGACCCTTGACCAGAACGAACATCAAATTTTTCAATCAATCTATCTGCATAATTATAAATGTTCTCAAATTTTAAGAAACCATGTTTCTGGTTATCTTTATTAAAATAATTTTTTAAAATCATATTTTCTGCTAAATTATAATCTAGTACTAGTCCATGCTTATGACGATCTTCAGGAATATGGGAAATTCCTTTTAAATTTCTTTGCCTAACCGAATAATGGGTTATATCCTCATTATTTAAAATTATCTTACCTGTATATCCAGTTAACATTCCAGTTAATGCATATACAAGTTCACTTTGCCCGTTTCCATCAATTCCTGCAATACAGACTATTTCACCACGTTTAACTTCAAAATTAATATCTGTCAAGGCATTTTTCATAGCGTTTTTCTTACAATAATTGAGATTTTCAACCTTTAAAACCGTTTGCCCAGGAGTTGCTTTTCCTTTTTCAACAATAAAATTAACATCACGGCCTACCATCATCTTTGACAATTCTTCTTTTGAGGTCGTTGTAACATCAACAGTAGCAACGTACTTTCCTTTTCTAATAACAGTACATCGATCAGCTACCGCTTTGATTTCATTTAATTTATGTGTAATAAAAATAATTGATTTTCCTTCGGCAACTAATCCTTTCATAATTTTCAATAATTCTTCAATTTCTTGAGGGGTTAAAACTGCAGTTGGTTCATCAAATATTAAAATCTCATTATCCCTAAAGAGCATTTTTAAAATTTCAACTCGCTGTTGCATCCCTACTGTTATATCTTTTATAAGAGCATCAGGCTCGATATTTAAATGATATTGTTTGGAAAGATCAAGAACCTTTTTACGAGCATTGTCTTTGGCTAATAATCCATTTTTAGTTTCTTCAACACCCAAAATAATATTATCCAAAACTGTAAATGTTTCGACTAATTTAAAATGTTGATGAACCATTCCAATTTTATAACGATTAGCATCGTTAGGATCATTTATTTCAGCAATTTCACCGTTAATTTTAATGCATCCCTCGTCAGGTTGATACAGCCCGAATAGGATTGACATCAATGTTGATTTTCCTGCTCCATTTTCTCCTAACAAAGCATGAATCTCACCTTTTTTTAGTTGTACGGTTATATTATCATTAGCCTTAATTCCAGGAAATTCTTTAGTGATATTCAACATCTCTATTACATATTCCATACCGTCACTCCTTTCTTATCTAATGTTGATTTTTCTCGGTTAGATTGAGAAATACTTTTAAAAAAAGCGAGTTGTCTCGCTTTTTATTATTTATCATATGTAATATTTACATTAGTGACAGGTACTTTAGTAGGATTACCATTATCATTGTCAGTAATATCTGTCATTGATTTGATTTTAATTTCACCACTTGCCACTTTATCAAATACTTCCTTGTATGCTGCAGCATTAAAATCACCCAAACGATCAAAGTCATCTGGTAAACCAACATAACCACCTGATGCATCTAATGTTTCGATACCACCTTTAAATTTATCATTTTTGTAATCGACTAATTTATCATAAACTGTCTTTTTTACATCTTTTAATGCTGAAGTAATAACAACACCTGTCTTGTCATCATTTTGGTTGCTATCAACACCAATTGCATATTTGCCAGCTTCTTTTGCTGCAGGGAAAATAGAGTTACAAATTCCACCACCGCATGAGAAAATAGCTTCAGTTCCAGCATCATACCACTTAGCAGCTTTAGTTTTAATCGCAGGATCTTCATTAAATGTTCCTGTATATGTATACATCATATCGACTGTAACACCTAATTCTTTTGCTGCATCATTTGCTCCTTGAATATATCCATAACCATAATTAATTACAGCTGGTAATGCAATTCCACCCATAAATCCAAGTTTAGTGTGACCTGCTTTGACAGCTGCATACCCTGCTAAATATCCAGGTTGTGTTTCTGTATACAATGCACAATAAACATTATCACCAGGATCAACTGGATTAGATTTAGTACTATCCTTCTCATCTGGAACTGTTGGTGTAGCATCAATCAAGATAAATTTGACATCTTTGTATTTATCTTGTAATTCACCAATTGCATTACAGAATTTAAAACCTGGACAAACAATAATTTTTGCCCCATTTTCTACAGCTTCTTCAATTTGTGATTTGTAGCCAGCATCATCAAAACTTGCTGGTTTATAGTATTTGATAGTTGCATCATGATCTTTTTGATACTGTTCAACAGCTTCCCATGCAGACTGATTAAACGATTTATCGTTAATATCCCCTGCATCTGTTACAAGTGCTACTTCAAATTCTTCACTGCTACTACCACCGCATCCCACTAATAGAAATGAGAATACAACAAGTGAAGCCAAAAGCTTTTTCATATTCAATTTTCCTCCTTCAATAAACTATAGCTTTATTTTAACATTCTTCCTTAAAAATTGAAAGCGATTACATTTATTATTCCCGTTTTTTTATAAAATATACAAAAAAGACATCTATTTAGATGTCCTCTTCTTGATATCCGCGAATGTAAACTTCACGTGGCTTAGAGCCAATCTGTGGTCCAATAACACCGTCTGCTTCTAACTGATCGATGATTCGTGCTGCTTTATTGTATCCAATTCGAAACTGCCGTTGTAATAAAGATGTACTTGCTTTTTGAGCATTGATTACAAAACTGCGACACATTTCATATTCTTCATCTTCCTCTTCTTCTTTCGAAGCAGCACTTGGTGAAGTAGTATTTAATTTTACATTTATGTATTTGTCATCATAGCTAGCCTCCTGCTGAGTAGCAGTGTGGTGAGTAATTGCACTAACTTCATCGTCAGATACAAAAGCACCTTGAACCCGCACCGGTGAACTAGAACCCATTGGTGAAAATAACATATCTCCTTTTCCTAATAATTTTTCCGCTCCAGAAGCATCCAAAATTGTTCGTGAATCAATTCCAGAAGAGACTGCAAAAGCAATTCTTGATGGAATATTTGCTTTGATGACTCCAGTGATAATATCAGTCGATGGTCTTTGTGTTGCAACGATCAAATGAATCCCTGCTGCCCGCGCCATTTGAGCAATCCTCATGATACAATCTTCAACTTGTTTGCTTGCGACCATCATCAAATCAGCAACCTCATCTAAAATAACTACATGAAAAGGTAAGATCTCTAATTGTTCGTCCAAAGCTAATTCTTCATTTTTTTTACGTGCATAGTTATTATAGCCTTCGATATTCCGTACATTTGCCCCAGCAAAAAGGTCATAGCGATGCTCCATTTCCACTACAACTTCCTGCAATACTGCAGCTGCCTTTTTAGGATCAGTTACTACTGGAGCTAATAGATGAGGTATACCATTATAATTAGTTAACTCTACTTTTTTAGGATCGACAAGAATAAATTTCACCTCATCCGGTCGAGCACGCATCAAAATACTACAAATAATAGTATTTACACAAACTGATTTTCCACTTCCAGTTGCCCCAGCAATCAATAAGTGGGGCATTTTATTTAATTCCGCATAAATAATCTTACCACTAACATCCTTGCCTAAAGGAACTAACAACTTGTTATCCTGTAAATCTTTTGGAATGTCTTTAATTACTTCTTTGAAACTTACCATTGTTGCAACACTATTAGGAATTTCCACTCCAACTGCCGGTTTACCAGGAATTGGTGCTTCAATACGAATATCTTTTGCAGCTAAGGCTAATTTTATATCATCTTGTAATTGCATAATTTTATTAACACGCGTGCCCGTTTCCAATTTTAATTCATATTTAGTAACCGATGGTCCAATAAAAATATCACTAATTGTTGCGTTTACTCCAAATTCATGAAGAACATTTGTTAGTGCTTCAGCTTTAGATAATGCATTTCCTTTATTATCACCAGACTTTTTTGCTGTAGGATTTTTTAATAGGGATAAGGCAGGTAAACGATAATTCTTATTAATCTTTTTCTTAGGTTTAGACATATCATTTTCATGGATCTTTGGTTCTTTATCTTTAATTTCTAAAGTCATAGAATCCTCATCAAATTCAAATGTAGAGGGTACTGATTCATCTTCTTCTAAATGAGTAGTATGGATTCGAGCTGAACTCTTTCCAGGGGGATCTTGCTCTTGACTTGAAGTATTTTCATCACCAAATATCTCCTCTGGAAAAAAGCCTTTTGCTTTATCTTTTTTAGGGGTAAAAAAATCTGTGAATTTACTAGCGCTTTGATGCATTTTAATATCTTTTTTAGTGGGTTTCTTTTTCTTTCTTTCAGCAACATTTTTACGATGTTCTAAATAAAACTTACTACCTAACAAAGTTAAACCAATTACTAAAATAAAACCAGCAGCAATCATTGCCCCCGTTTTATCAAACAAAGCACTTAAAATGCCATATAAAACAGCTCCTAGAAATCCACCTCGATTACAAGGTGCTGTTGAGACATATTGATTAATTACTTTCATTCCAACCATTAAATCATCATTTAAAGATGACATAAAAGTCAAAACTGCCCCTACCACCATGTATAATCCGATTGCACGAGGACCAGTAAATTTTGGTAATTTAGCAAAATAAATTACATACCCACTAATCAAAACCAATGAAATATAACTAATTCCAACAAAATTTCCAATTATATAAGTACACAAAAAATTCAGTTGTTCGCCAATTGGTCCTAATTTCATTGCCCCGACAACAATTAAAAACAAGCCTACTGTAGCAATGATTCTTACTTTTAAATCCTCACTAATTTGATCTTGTTTTGATTTTTTTGAACGACTTGTTTTCGCCATGACTCACACTCCCAACTCTAACTCAATCATTATACCATATCATATCTATTTAGCAAAAGAAAAAGCAAGGATAAACTTGCTTAAACTTCGATGATAATTGGCAAGATTACAGGTCTTTTACCTGTCTCTTTAATAATAAACTTATTTGCTTTATCTTTAATATTTTGTCGAACTTCTACTGCTTCTAGTTTAGGATCATCTTTCATTTCACTAACACATTTTTCAGCAATATCAATAACTCCCTTAATAATATGTTCAGAATCCCTTAAATAAACAAAACCACGTGACTGAACATCAGTATTGGCAATAATTTCATGAGTTTTACTATCAATCGTGACTCCAATAATGACTACTCCATCATTTGACAACTGAATTCGATCATCAATAACTTTATCACCTACATCACCAACACCAATTCCATCAATCATTACATCTTCAACTTCAATAGTATCGCGATAATCTTCTAGTTTTCCACTTTTAAACGATAAAATTTCACCATTATCGATAATAGCAATATTTTCTGGTTTAATTGCCATATTTTTAGCAACTTCCAAATTTGAAATAAAATGTTGATACTCACCCTTAACTGGTACAAAATATGTCGGATTAAAAATTTGTATAATTACTTTAATATCTTCCTGCGATGCATGCATCGAACATAATTCTTTATTTTTTAATACATGAATATTTGAATCTGTCTTATATAATTCATTTACCGCTTTATTTGCAATTTTTTCTGTTCCAGGAATAACTGGAGAAGCAACAATAAATGTATCATTTTTATTTAATTTTAAAAACTCATCCCCACCATCAATGATATCACAAATATCATGATAGATTCTTTGCGGTGTCCCACTGAGCAACACTACTAAATTATCATCAATTCCTTTTTTACCAATATCAGTAGAAAAAGCAATAAGATTTTTTGGTACTTGAATCACTGCTTTTTTTAAACGCTGTCCAATGCGGACAATACTATTTGTGCTATCATATTTATCACGACCATAAAAAACAATTTTTCGATTATATTTCTTCGTCAGTTCAACAATTTCTTTAGTTCTAAAAATGTTTTGAGCATAACTTGAAATAATGATTCGTCCTTCACTATCTTCAAAAATATTATCAATTTTATCTGTCAATTTATGTTTTGGTGATGTATAACCTGGATTTTTAGAATAAGATGACTCACATAAAAGTGCTAATACACCTTTTTTTCCAATCTCCATCATTTTTTGAATATCACATCTAAATCCTTCTGGGGCACCAAAATCAACAATAAATTCACCGCTATAAACGATATATCCATTATCAGTCCATAAAGCCACTCCAACACTACCAGGAATCGAATGAGTTACTGGAAAAAATTCAACAGGAATGCCAGCAATAATAATTGAATCATTGCGTTTTACACGATTTAACTGATAACTCACTCTAAAATTATTATGTTTTTTATGTCGCTTGATCATTTGTTCAATTAGATCAGCTGTTAGTGCTGGAGCATAAACTGGGGCATTGACCGCTTCTAACAAGTAAGGCAAAGCTGCCATCACATCATCATGACCATGCGTTATGATGATAGCTACAACTCGTTCTTTATTTTCTTTTAAGTAATCAAAACTAGGAATAATGATATCCACTCCTAATTTACTTACTTCTGGGAATCTAAACCCGGCATCTAAAATAAAAATCTGTTCTTTTATTTCGATGCAGTACATACTTTTACCCATCTCAGCCTGTCCGCCAAGTGGTAAAATTTTAACAACATCTTTCTTCATTTTTTCCTCCATTATTATAATCTATATTATTTCTTAATCATCGCTGAAAAACAATCTTTACCATATTAACATATTATAGTATCGTTTGCTAATACTTTCTACGTTCATTGTATCAAAATTCTCAAGAAAAGAGAAATGATTTAATTTTTACTAACATCTTTAACATGTAATATTATTAACACAATAACCTTTTTTAGCCGTGTTCATTTAAGAAATTATTTAGCAAAAGTGAGATCGTAAATTTCATCTTGTTCTGGTAAATGCGTAACATACCCAATTGGTATTTTATTTTCCGTCACTTCAATTATAGTTTTAGCTCCTGCTTTTCCAAAAGCACCGCATAATTCGATGCAGTCAACTCCCTCAATAAATAATTTTTTGCCACAATACTTGCTTCTGCTAAATTAGTAACGCCAATTATTTGTGCTGTCTGTTGATGGATTGCGGCATGATCATATTTCAAATTAAAATCTCCCATGATTATAAATGCAAATTTCATTATATTGTCTCCTTAAAATTCAAACTCTAATCTTTAATTAGACTTTACGAGTATCTACTTTTTCATAGTTATCTAGCCGTTTTTAATAGTATATAACATCCGCCTCATTAAATAAATAAATAAATTTAAAGTATCTTTTTTTATTTCGTGATTCAAAAATAATGGAGAAATAAATTAATATTTCTCCATTATTTTATTCAATTGTTCTTTTGACTCATCACTGATTTTAACTAATGGCAAACGTAACTTATAAAGAATATTGCTACTTTGGCTCAACGAATATTTTAATGTACTTACAATATTATCTTGATAAAAATATTTAACTATTAATTTAAAAAAATCAAAATATAAATCATTATGCTGAGTAATTAATTCTCTATACTTTTTATAACTTAGATTAGTTAAGTTACTAATAAGTCCATCATAATTATTAATTTCATTTTGCACTAGCATCTCTTCTATACCGTATAGACCTAACCCCTTATTTCTAATAATCTGATAACCTGTGCTATTTACTTCAGTAATCAAGCCAGTTATATTTTCATGTTTTTCTTTCAATTCCAATAAATGATTAACAGCAATCGTATTTTGCTTATGTTGTTGAATAACAATCGATTTATTAGTTGCAGTAGCAATTAGATCAAGATGCCTAATCAATCCGTTTTGGGTTAAACTAAAAATTTCTGGTAACTCGATCATATAGCCAGCAAATTCGTTAATGTCTTTAAGGTCTCCTATCTGTTTAATTACTTTTTTTGTACATGATTCACTAAGCTGCATATATATTTCAAGACCAGGATAGTGATAGCAAACATATCGTAATAAGTGTTTTTGTTCTAAAAAAGTCAATGAAGCAGCTTCCCCTGTCCTGCTGCCAATAATAAATTTATTATTTCCTTGATTTACTAATTTTTCAATATGATTATCTAGCGCTTGATAATCAATCATATCATCAATATCAAAGGGAGTAATTAAATTAGTAAAAATATCTATTTTAATCACTCCTTACAACCAAATCATGTAAAAGATTCAAATCTTGTTTTTGATTTTTTGCTTTCACATAATAACTATCATGTTCATTTTTAGAAACAATTGCAAATTTTTCAAGAAAATTCCGATAAATCTCATCATTTTCTAATCCACAACCAACAAAATGTACTTTTGTATAAAGATCTATTTTAGTATAATCAGTTTCTAGTTTAGCTAAATCTTCTTCAAAAATTAAATAATCATCGTCAAAGCAATCATGAAGGAAACTATAATCGCTTTTAGCTATTGTTTCTTCAAAACGAATTAGCCAATAATTAAAATCAATTGACATTGTTCGGATATTTGTATCATCATGATTAATCAAAGTACCAATCCTATCATCTTTAAAAGAACGTAACTTGATTTTAAAGCCATCTTTTTTATACCCTTCCATCAATGCTTTGTAACAAATGATCCGAGCTTTGTGCTTGGCTAAATCAAGAGCTTGACGATAGCCAATATGCTTGATAAGTCGTGCTTCATTAATATATTTAGGATCACCAGTAAAAATGCCACAAACATCACTATAAATATATACCTCATCCAAATTCAAACGTCGTGCTAGGTATACTGCTGTATAATCGCTATCCCCTTTTTCTAGAATACGAATATTTTTAAATTTATCTATTCCCTGAAATCCTGGCACGATAATGACATCATATGTTTCAAAATACTTATTGATTACTTTGGTATCTAAGCCAACTAAACGATTATGCTTAACTTTAAGATTTAACTGCATACTTGAAAGCGAGATTGCATTAATTCCTTGTGATTTCAAATTACTAGATAACACGATACTACTTATTATTTCTCCACAACTAAGCAATCGACAATGTTCATCATAGTTAGCATTAAGTGCTAGTGCATTTAATGTATCAGTGGCATAAGCATCTGGATAACGTCCCATAGCACTTACAATAACTAATAATTTATGATCCAAATTATTAGTTATAACATTAGTAACTAGTTTGATTGAATCATTTGTTTTTAAAGCAGTTCCACCAAATTTTAAAACTCTAATCATCTTTTACACCCTCAAAAACGGGCTGGAGCTGATTATTATTAATTGCATTGATTACTGTTTGAATTACAAGAGTCTCATCAAATAACATGCTATTTGGTTTTTTTATGCAGTCATCTTGATACATTGGGACAAGATAAAAATGTTTAGTATTTAAAATTTGCATGATATTTTTACCAGAATTACTTAAAGCATCGTTTGTCGCGATTGCTAAAACAACATTATGTTCATTACGAAGTGTTGATTTACAAGCCATTGTGACAGCATTATCGTTTATCCCTATAGCTAATTTTGCTAATGTGTTGCCACTACAGGGCATTACAATCATTATATCCAAAGGAATTTTGGGTCCAAATATTTCACTGTCTACAACATTAGTAATTACTTTTCTTTTAGAAAGTTTTTCTAATTCATCAATTAATTCGTCAGCTTTATTAAAACGAGTATTACAATTTAAAATTTTTTCACTTGCAAATATATATAAATCACATTCTAAAGCTGCTAATTCTTTTATTACAGCCAGCGTCTTTTGTAGCGAACAAAAAGACCCTGTTAATCCAATTCCGATTTTCTTGTTTTTAAGCATATTGATCAACTGCCCGTTTAATTGCTTTATAAAGCGCTTTTGCACTACTATCATAGGCATACTTAGTCGGAAGCTGCTTTAATAGATGATAACTTTCATCACGATCACAAGTTTTTAAACCATATGGTGTTGAAGCAACATCATAAATCTTACAATTAACATCTTTTGTTTTTAGAATATCGCTGTCAATTATTTGACTAGGAATAGTATTAATAACAAAATCATACCCATTTAAAGTGAGCTGATCCAACCGAATATAACGATATCCTTTTTCAACAACTTCATCATGATAATGATCACTGCGATTACTAATGCTGACTTTCGCATTAAATTTTTCAAGTTTAGCTGCTAAATCGCGTCCACAATGACCATAACCTAAGATTAACACATTAGAATTTGACAAACTAATTGAATTATCAATTATCATATACGCAATCACTGCTTCATCACTAATATGCGTATTTTCAACAACAAAGTCTTCATCACTATACAAGTAACGATAATTAAATCCCTTTAACTTACTTAAATAACATAATCGCTGATTCTTTAATAATGAAAGTACTACAGCATTATTTTTAAAATCAACTTGTTCAAACCCCTGACCATCTTTACCTAAATAAATAATATCACAAGAAGATATCAGCCTACTATCTTCTTGAATTTGATAACCATCTGCAATCATTAGCTTTGCTAATTGTTTACAACGATTATCATTTCCATTTATATAAACTATCATATTCCACCTCTACTATAAAATATGATAATTAATTTAGTTTGTTACTCGATAATCACTTTCATCATGAAAGTAATTCAAAACCCATTTCTTCAGTTAATAAGGCTAATATAATTTCAATACGTTCTTGTAAATTTTCTACTGCTTCATTTAAAATCTCTTTTTCAGACATTTCTGTTGAGAAATCAATCAAGACAAAAGAACACTTAATAACATATAAATGCCCACTGTTTTGCTTACCTACAGATATATGATAATTAAGCTGCAATCGATTTTTTTCATCGTGACTATATCCAATTTCTATCTGTGCTCGAACATCCGTGGCACTTGCTGATACGGTTTCATTAATAATGTTTGCATGAATACTCTTCATTTTGATTTTCATTTTAAAATCCTCCTATAATATTATTTACTATTCAATGTTCATTTTTTCTTTTATTATTTACAATTTTTTAGAATTTTATTAAAATAACATTATTGGGGGTTGAAAAATGTATCTATTTATGTTTATAATCACCTTTTTAATGTCGTTAAAAACCTCTTGGGCATATAATAATTTTACTTACTTATCTTATCAACCTCATTTAAGAATATATTATTTAATTTGGGTTACATTAATTTCATGTTTCTTATTATTTAAGGTAATTAAACTTTTTAAACATATTACGTATCTAACGATTGCAAATAAGTTCTTAATCGGGAGTTGTTTTATTTCCATGCTGACAGGTTCCTATTTACCTTATCATCCTGATAATGAAAATATTGTTTCGGTTCTCCATGTCCTCATTTCATCATCAGGAACCATCTCCCTATTATTTATTATCCAATTACTAATTAATCGTATCATGTTAGATGATTATCAGTTTTATAAAAAAATGTCTACTCTATTTAGGAGTTTAGTCTTATTAATTGGAATGTTTATCATTATGTTTGGCGTAATCAATAGTATTGTTGAACTTTTCTTTACTTTTACTGTATTGTTTTCACTTGCTCAAATTGAAAAGCACTATTTTTAAATAAATTAAGCATAATAAAAAGTAGGTATACTTAAAGAAATTTTATCCTTTTATATACCTACTTTTATTGCTTTAATTTAAAAAATTATTCTTAATTATCCGAAATAGCGTTTTAATAATCCAGCAAACGCTTTTCCATGACGTGCTTCATCACGTGCCATTTCATGCACTGTATCATGAATTGCATCTAAGTTTAATGCTTTAGCTTTCT
>NZ_JAHPYJ010000022.1:0-62417 GCF_019041935.1 Erysipelatoclostridium sp. MSK.7.34 | reverse complement strand
CGATCGTATCATCAGGATGAAAAGCCCGGTTAGCAAGTTTATATGGCTCAGATACACGCATTACATGATCAACTGCTTCATCTACTTCAATTGCTTTAGGATCAATTTGAGTTGTATCCCCAATAATTCCGATAACTGATTGACCAGTTCCATTTACAACACTAACATTTAACCCCTTGTCAGTAACCATTTTTGATACTTTTTCGACATCTTTTTCTGTCGCTGTCATTTTCATTACAATAATCATTTTTCTATCCCCTTTTGTTTTATTTCAACTCTGTATATAAATAAAAAACTCTCTTCCTATAAAAGGACGAGAGCTTATGCTTCGTGATACCACCTTAATTTATTAATGTATTGCTACACTAACCTCATCGAGTACGCTAATCAAATAGTTCATACTCTTACACGTTAACGGGTGTTGCCGGAGAGACCTACTACTAACGATTCAGTCCTCTACTCCAAGATGAATTCAATATTCTCTAATAGACTCTTTTACACCAGCCAAGAGCTCTCTAAACTATTTTGAATACTTACTATTTCTTTTCACAGTATTTATATCAGATGTTGTTGAAAACATTGTATACAATAGAATGAATAATGTCAATCTTTTTTAATAAAAAGTTTTTTTATTTCTATTTTATAGTCCATATAAGTCTACATAATTCTGGCGGTCACAATAGTTTAAGTACGTTATAATCTTGTTAAAAGGAGGCGTATTATGGAAAATATTGATATAGCATTAATTGGTAAATATATAAAAAGTACTCGCCTTTCAAAAGGCTGGTCGCAATCCAAATTAGAAAAAATAACCGGTTTATCAGCATCCTCCATTAGTAATATCGAATTAGGAAATCGTGGCGTTTCTTATAATATTTCTTTACCATCACTTGTTAAAATAGCTCACGCTTTTGAAATGAGTTTAGTTGATCTATTAAGTCAATCTGGCTATTTAAGCGCAATCGGTGACGAATGTTATGAAGCTGAAAAATCTCAAATATATATTCATAATTATGAATTAATCAATATTTATCATCGTCTCACACCGATTCAGCAGCAAGAATTTGTTCAAGAAATAAAGAAATTAGTTAGCCAGTCTGATCTAGCCAAGCAACAAAAGATGTTTCGAAAAAAACCTTAACGATAATTTTATTTATCTGTTAAGGTTTTATTATTCCTCATTAAAACAAATCAATGTATTTTTGCCTGATAATTTTGCTTGATACATTGTTTCGTCAGCTCGGACATAAATATCATCAAAGGTTTTATCCGTTGAATATATTTTAGTAACTCCCATACTAACAGATACTGGTACTTTTAGTTTTAGCTCTCGAGCAATATTATGAATCTCTTGATGCATTGTTTGTAATCTTGCTCGAATCGTATCTTGCTGCATAAGCCCAAGAAACATCAAGAAAAATTCATCACCCCCAAGACGCGCAGCAATATCATCACTGCGACAATATTTTTGAAATAATTCACCTATTTTAATCAAAACTTGATCACCAATATAATGACCATGTAGATCATTTATTTCTTTAAAGTTATCAACATCAATTACTACTCCTGTTACATTTTCCAATCCTTCATCTAACACTTGATTAACAATTGTTTCACATGCAAAACGATTTAGCAAACCTGTCATATGATCATAATGTGCCTTATTTTTTAATTTTTCTTCATACTCTTTGCGTCTTGATTCCCGCTCTTTTTCCGACTGGATATTTTTCATTGTTCCAACGATTCTAACTAAATCGTGATAAGTATTATAAATTCCTTTCGCACGAAAATGACACCAGCATTTACTTTTATCGATTAAATCAACTTCTAGATCATTATCAAGATGATGATTATTTTGGTAAAAATGTTCTAAAATTAATCGTTTGTTTATTCTCCAAATATTATACCAGTTTTCTTGATCATTTTTATCATCAACATCACTTCCATAAAACATCAAACTATCATATCCAATTTCATAATCAAAAAAGCATTCTTGAACAAACTCAGTAAAAATCTGATACCGTTGAATTTCTTGTTCTAGGCGCTCATTAGCTTCTACTAATGGCGTAATATCAGTATAAACCATATACATTATAGGGTCTTTATCCTCATATAATTCATCTAAAAAAATTCCTTTAGCTTGCACCCAAGCTTCTTTACCCTTTGAACATTTTAAACGATATTTCAAACTAAATGGCTCTTTAGAATTAACATACTTGCCGATTTCTTGATATACATATTCACGATCATCGTCATGAATAAACTGACTGCTCGAAAAATATCTTTCACCACTGCCAATAAAATCAACTCCAATCAATTTAGAAATTCCCTCACTACAATATATTACTGTAAACTGTGGATCATAAACAATTTTTCCAACTGCTCCAATTGAAATAGAAATCAATTGTTCGAATTCAGTCATATTTGTTTTTGCCAAATCCCTAAATAAAAATAATTCTTCTCTGGTTCTACTATTATTCATCTTATTTCACTACTTTCTTCATTACCTATCCATCAAATCATCCTAGTATTTTTCAACATCGTGACGTTTTGGAATTGCATTTGCAGCGCCAGCTTTCATGACTGCTAATGCAGCGGCATTAGTAGCAAAAGTCAATGCTTCAATTGCACTTTTACCTTCAATTACAGCAGCTATATAATATCCTGTAAAAGTATCTCCAGCTCCAGTTGTATCTACCGCTTTGACCGTTCGTGCGGGTTGATACACGCGCTGCTCCTTATCTTGAAAATATACTCCATCTTGTCCCAGAGTTAAAACAACTTTAGCCTGTGGATAAAGATTTTTCATTCTTGTTAAAATACACTCGGGGTCATAACATCCAGTAATTTGGGCACCTTCAACTTCATTCATTAAAAAAGTATTGACTAATGATAAATCACATTTATCAATATACTCATCGTATGGTGAAGGATTTAAAAAAATATTCATCCCTTTCTTTTTACCTTCAATAATTAAATAATCGATTAAATTGACTTCATTTTGCAGTAATAATATATCCCCTTTACTAAATTCAGTCAGAACTTTGTCAATCCAAGCTTTATCTAAACTTCGATTAGCTCCAGGATACAAAATAATACTATTTTGTCCTTGCGAAGTTACTTGAATAATAGCATTACCGGTAGGTATCACGCCAGTTTCAATAAAAGTAGAATTCACTCCACTATCATTGCAAAGTTCAATCAAAAACTGTCCATCAATCCCGATTTTACCAGCATGATATACCTCTATCCCTGCTCGAGCTATAGCAATTGACTGATTCAAACCTTTTCCACCAGCATATACGCTCATTTATTTAGATGTAATTGTCTCTCCTGGGGCAACAATTCGTTCTAACTGATATGTATGGTCAATATTTAACGATCCAACATTTAATACTTTCATAATTATTTATCCCTCTTTCACTGTCAGCCTAATAGTATCATATTTAAATCACATTTCCAAACAACTTTAAAAAATAACCTATTAAACCAAAAAACGACAAAAATCACTGTCATATGATGTAATAATAAAGATGTAGAAGTTATCCAATTCAATTGGCCAATTAATTAGATGACTAGTGTTATTGTATAAAACATAGTGCACTTATATACATATTTATAAAAAAAAGCCAATACAGCAGTATCGGCTATTATTTCAATGGTACCCGAGGTCGGACTCGAACCGACATGGTATAAACCAAACGATTTTGAGTCGTTCATGTCTACCAATTTCATCACTCGGGCAAAATAAATTTATGCTATATATAAATATGACATTCTGGCAAAATTGTCATTTCACATATAACCATGTGCCTACAACGGCAACTAACAGAATTAATTATAAAGAATTCTTTTAATAAAAGCAATACTAAATTTAAATGAATTTAACAAAAAAATATTTTTATTAAATTCAAGTAAAAAAACTGTCTCTATATCAACACTTTTTACGTCATAGAAAAAAATTTTAATCAAACTTATTCTTCACTTGTTTTAGTAATTTTAGAATATCTATTGACGAATGAATAAAAATAACGTATTTTTAGTATAAAATATAGGGATGAACAAAATTATGGACAAAGGAAGTAATATTATGGAATATGAAAACATTATTAGCGAATTAAATGAAATTACTACTTCATTAGACGCTACAACAGAAACATTAGTCGGTTTACAAGAAAACGCTAAACACGAAGAAGCAATAAAGAAAATTGATGTTGATTTATATCTTGAAGCCCCAATTCAAGAATTAAGCCGTTTAGCAAATCGACTGGCTGAATTAAGTCATATTATTAATGAAAAATAATTAAAGACAAGCGATGCTTGTCTTTTTATTTATAATTCTTGTATAATAAAAAAGAGGTGAACTATGAACAAACTATTTGAACAACGAATGCAAAAGCTTTTACAGAATGACTATCCTGCATTTGAATCCGCATTAAATCAAAAACCTATTAAAAGTTTTTATTTAAATCCCCTAAAGCATGGAAGTATTGAACATTTAAATTCAGCATTTTTAACCAAACATCCCTACATCAATGATGCTTATTTTTATGATTATGAAAATTATCAGTTAGGAAAACATCCTTATTTTAACTGTGGTTTATATTACATTCAAGAACCAAGTGCTATGGCAGTAGCTAACTGCCTTGACTTTGATCATGACGATTATGTATTAGATATGTGTGCCGCGCCTGGTGGAAAGACATGCTTTACAGCTAGTAAGTTAAGTAGTGCTGGTTTAATGATTGCTAATGACATCAATAAACTTAGAGCTGGTATTTTATCTGAAAATGTTGAACGTTTTGGTCTTCAAAATACAATTGTAACTAATAGCGACCCAGTTAAACTAGAAAAGTATTTTAATAATTTTTTTGATAAGATCATCCTTGATGCTCCTTGCTCAGGCGAAGGAATGTTTCGTAAACTTGATCAAGCAGTAGAGACCTGGTCAATTGAAAAAGTAAATGAGTGTGCTTATATTCAAAGAAATTTAATTAACAGCGCTTATCAAATGCTTAAAGATGAAGGTATTCTAATTTACTCCACTTGTACCTATTCGCTTGAAGAAAATGAAGATCAAGTTAAATATATGACCAATGATTTACAAATGGAGTTATTAGAAATAAAAAAACAGCCAGGAATGGCTTCTGGTTATCAGAATGATAAAGTTGTCCGAATGTATCCTCATCTTAATAAAGGTGAGGGGCAATTTATTGCTCTTTTGAAAAAACATACTAATGGTTCAACAAAAAAAATAAATTTCTTAAAACCGAATGTTACTAAAGATCAATTAAATCTTGTTACTAAATTTTATCACAATAACTTAAACCTTCCAGTCCCCCAATATTTATATAATTCTAATAACCATATTTATGCAATTTTACCGCAATTCCCAGATCTAAAGGGGACAAAAGTCTTACGTAATGGTTTATATTTAGGAGAATGTAAAAAAGGGCGTTTTGAACCAAGTCATTCTCTGGCTCTTTCTTTAAAAAAAGAAGATGTTAAACGCTATTATAACTTTAAAGCTGATGATTTAAATATTTCCAAATATCTTCACGGAGAAACTCTAATCGGTAATAACCAAAAAGGTTATGGTTTGATTCTTGTCGATGGTTATCCATTAGCATTTTACAAAGAAAGTAACAATCAAGTAAAAAATCTTTTTCCAAAGGGGTTAAGACGATGAGAAGATATGAGATAATCAAGGACGAAGTTTATCAAATTTTAAACACTAATTGCTTTGGTAATAAGCGTAAACATGGTTTAGAACACCTATTTAGCGTTGCTGCAATGATGAAATATCTAGCAATCCAAAATAACCTAAATATAGAAATTGCTGCAACAATCGGCATTTTACATGATCTTGCTACATATAAATTGAATTCTAGCTTTGATCACGCTAATCGTAGTAGTTTAATTGCCTCAGAACTATTAAAAAAAGATGAACTCTTTTCAGCAAATGAAATAGATACTATTGTAACAGCAATAAAAAATCATTCAAATAAAGAAAGAATTGATGATAAATATAGCGAATTAATAAAAAATGCTGACCTTTTAATCCAATACCTTAATGATCCTGAGGCCCTTTTAACCAGTGAAAAACAGAAAAGAATTAATCGTCTTATAGAAAGCAAATAGTAATTGCTTTCTTTTTTGTGCCTACAATAGATAAAAGGAGAATCAGTTCCATAGAAAATAAAAGTATTAATTTAATCCGCCGACCCATAGCAATTAAAGTAATTGTTATTCATAGCAAATTATTCAAACCACTTAATTTTAATCTATATATCCTTATTAACAACGGTTTATGCCGCCTAGCTGTGCCTCTTTCTTTATTACTTTAGGTTATTTTTTCTATCATAAATTAGTAAATTATCGATGTACTACTAAATATTTTCCCCTTGGTTATCCCTATTCTTTATTATGCCCCATTCAAATTCCTTGCAGCATTGATTAGTTATCTATTTGTAAGTAATTTCCTTATAAATAAAAATGCTTAGTTTATTCAATCAATCTCCGATCGTTAGTTATCGAATCTAACTTTAGGCGATATCTCATCTTTACTAAGCTTTTTTTAAATTGTCTTTAATATATCAATATTATCTTGGATATGTCTAGCCATCGCTTTACTAGCTCCTTCTTTATCTTTATTAGCAACAGCTTCAACAATCAAACGATGTGTAATAATTGTTTCTTGGACAAGGGATTTATCAGTTACATCGATAGCTTGTTCAATCGCTCCAGCAATAATTGGAATTAATTTTCCAATAACCCGATTACCGCTAACCCGAGCTAATAAAGTATGAAATTCAATATCTTGTACAGTATAATCTTTATTTTTGTTAATTAAGCTTTCAATTTCATCAGCTAAGTCTGATAATTCCTTAAGTTGTTTTGCACTAATATTATCAATTGTTTTAATAATCATTTGCGGTTCTATCAACAATCGGACCTCCAAAGCATCCATTAAAACTTTAGTTTTATCAGTTTCAAAAGTAAACCCCAGTGGATCATCACTGATTCCTGGCTGATCAGCCACAAAAGTTCCAATCCCACGTTTAATTATTACGACTCCTTTTGAATTTAGACTTTTAATCGCTTCACGGATCGTTCCACGTCCAACTTTAAGTTTATTCATTAAGTCAACTTCATTAGGTAATTGATCACCTGGTTGAAGACCATTTTCGTTTATATAGCCAATAATTTGCTCTACTGCCAACTCTGGCAGCGTTTTTTTACTTCCTAATTTTTTCATTTTCTCGCCTCGCCTATAAATTCTTACACATTTTATTATTTTTGTCAATTTTAATTAACGCTATTGACAAACATCATCAAGCCTTTTAGAATTAAATTATATTTAAGACGTCATACGTCATAGGAGGATAAAATGAAATCACAAGAATTACGTAAAATTGCACCTGAAATTGATCCACTAAGGATTGGTACTGGATGGAGTGTTGCCGATCTAAGCAAACCTCAAATTATGATTGAAAGTACTTACGGTGACTCCCACCCCGGAAGTGTTGGTCTTTTAGATCTAGTCTATGAGGTTGAAAAAGGGATCAATGATCATGGTGCTAAAGCCTCAAAATTTTTCACTACCGATATTTGTGATGGTGAGGCACAAGGGCATGACGGTATCAATTATTCTCTAGCATCTAGAGATATGATTGCTGGTATGATTGAAATTCACAATAATGCAACTCCCTTTGATGGCAGTGTTTTTGTTGCAAGTTGTGATAAAGGTATGCCCGCTCACTTAATGGGAGCCGGAAGAATTAACAATCCTTGTATCTTTGTAACTGGAGGTGTAATGGAAGCTGGTCCAGATATGCTAACCTTAGAACAAATCGGAAAATATAGTGCCATGTATTTACGTGGCGAAATCTCCAAAGAGCAATTTGAGTATTATCAGCATCATGCCTGTCCAAGCTGTGGAGCTTGTAGTTTCATGGGGACTGCTTCAACAATGCAGATTATGACCGAAGCATTAGGATTGATGTTACCTGGTACAGCATTAATGCCAGCTACTTGTAAAGATTTAAAAGAGCAGGCCTATAAAGCAGGAAAACAAATAATTAAATTAGCCAAAATGGATTTAACAGCTCGCGATATTGTCACCATGAAATCATTTGAAAATGCAATTATGGTTCATGCAGCAATTTCTGGAAGTACTAATTCACTGTTACACTTACCAGCTATTGCAAGTGAGTTTGGAATTGATCTAAATGCTGATTTATTTGATCAGATGCATCAAAATGCACATTATCTTCTTGATATTCGTCCTGCAGGAAAATACCCGGCTGAATATTTTTACTATGCGGGTGGTGTTCCAGCGGTCATGGAAGCAATTAAAGAGAATCTTAATTTAGATGTAATGACAGTTACTGGTAAAACTTTAGGTGAAAATTTGGAAGAATTAAAAAATAATGGTTACTATGAAAATTGCCAAACATTTTTGGATAAGATCAATCTAAAAAGCACTGATATTATTAGACCATATGATGATCCCATTGGAAAAGATGGAACAATTGCCATTTTAAAAGGGAATTTAGCACCAGATGGAGCAGTAATCAAACATTCAGCATGTCCTCAAGAAATGATGCAAGCTGTTCTTAGGGCCCGCCCATTTGATAGCGAAGAGGCAGCCATTGACGCGATCATCAAAAAACAAATCAAACCCGGTGATGCAGTATTTATTCGTTACGAAGGACCTAAAGGTAGTGGAATGCCTGAAATGTTCTATACTGGTGAAGCCATTAGTTCTGATCAGGAACTAGCCAAGAGTATTGCACTAATTACTGATGGACGTTTTTCTGGAGCTAGCAAAGGACCAGTTATTGGTCATGTCTCACCAGAAGCTAGTGAGGGAGGACCAATTGCTTTAATCGAGGAAAATGACTTGATCAAAATTGATGTTCCTCAACGTCGATTAGAAATTATTGGAATTGAAGGAAAACAACGTACCTCACAAGAAATTACAAAAATATTAAAGGAGCGCCATGCTAAATGGAAGCCAAAAGAACCAAAATATAAAAATGGAATTTTATCAATCTACACAAAACTTGCTACTTCACCAATGAATGGCGGAAAAATGAAAGGATAATAACATGAATAAAATAATCAACGATATATCATTATATGGTATAGTTCCAGTAATTAAAATAGAGTGTTTAGAAGATGCTCCATATCTTGCCAAAGCTTTATGCGAAGGCGGTCTACCAGTTGCTGAGGTAACTTTCCGAACTGCATGTGCCAAAGAAGCAATTATAGCTATGAAGAAAGCTTGTCCACAAATGATTATTGGTGCTGGTACAGTTTTAAATCCAGCACAAGTAAATTCAGCAATTGAAGCTGGTAGTGAATTTATTGTTTCACCCGGTCTTAATCCCAAGACCGTTCAATATTGCCTTGATAAAGATATTCCTATTTTACCTGGTTGTGCCAACCCAAGTGATATGGAGCAGGCGATTGAATTAGGCCTAGATGTAGTAAAATTCTTTCCAGCTCAAGCAAATGGTGGGCTTCCCGCAATCAAGGCAATGTCAGCGCCATATTGCAACTTAAAATTCATGCCAACCGGCGGAATAAACACTAGTAATTTAACTGAATATTTAGCATTTGATAAAATTATTGCTTGTGGCGGGACTTGGATGGTCAGCGATGAATTAATTAAAGAACATAAATGGGATGAAATTACTGCTATTACTAAACAAGCAGTTAAAACCATGCTAGATATTAAATTTCATCATGTTGGAATCGGAGCTGGTGATCGAGGTGCTCAATTAGCGGCTCTAATCAATAGTCCTCATCAAAAAAATCTTTCTATTTCAAGAATGGTAGATGAAATAGAATTTATGTTTGATACGCCTAGTGGTTCCCTCCACCACCTATGTTTGTCAACCAAGAGTATTGAACGGGCAATATTCTTTCTAGAAAAACAAGGTTATACTTTTGATATGCAAACTGCTCGTTACAACCATAAAAATAAAATCGAATTTATCTATTTTAATGAACTAATAAGCGGTTGTAAATGTCATTTATGTCTGGAGGGATAAAATGAAAAAAATATTACTATTTGGAGAGCCAATGGCTCTGCTTACAACAACATCGTATGATTCATTAGATGAAGCCGAGATGTTTAAAAAGACACTAGCTGGAGCCGAGGTTAATGTTGCTATCGGATTAACAAGACTAGGGCATCAAGCTACGTATTTAACTGTTTTAGGTGATGATCCATGGGGTCATTACATTAAAAAAAAGCTTTATCAAGAAGGAATTGATACAAGATTAGTTTACTATAATAGTCTTTTTCCAACTGGAATGATGATGAAAAATCAAGTTATTGAGGGTGATCCTGATATTTACTATTATCGTCAAGGTTCTGCTTTTTCGAATATTGACACTAATCTAATTGATCAAATCAATTTAAATGACTTTGACCAATTACATATTACAGGTATCCCCCTAGCACTGTCTTCTAAAACTCGAGAAACTAGTTTAAGGCTTGTAAAAAAAGCTCGTGAAGCCGGTCTTTATATTTCATTTGATCCGAACTTAAGACCATCTCTTTGGCCTAATCAAACAACAATGATCGATACCACTAATGAAATGGCCAAATATTGTAATATGTTCTTACCAGGCAATAACGAAGGAAAAATTCTCATGGGCAGTGATGATCCTGAAAAAATCGCTGTATATTATCACCAGCTAGGCTGTGATGAACTCGTAATAAAGCTTGGTTCCCAAGGTGCTTATTACAGCAGTAAAAATGAAACTTTAACAGTTCCTGGATTTAATGTAAAAAAAGTGATTGATACAGTTGGTGCTGGAGATGGCTTTGCAGCAGGAATTATTTCAGGTCATTTGGAAGCATTATGTAGTAAAGATATGTTGATTCGTGCGAATGCAATTGGCGCGATTCAAGTTCAAACACTTGGAGATAACGAAGGCTTACCAAATATTGAAGAATTAAATGCCTATTTAAAAAAGTCAAATTGTGAAGCAAACCCCGAAAGCTGGATATAACCAACTTTTGGGTTTTTATTATAGCAAAGCCAACAACAGAGCAAAAAATTGGTATCTATATTAAACAAATACAAGGAATATTACTTATTTCATTATCAAAAGGGTATAAGCTAGGAAAGCACAATGTGCATGATTTAAAGAAATTTCATGTTTATGAAGGATTAAAAGAATCCATTAATTCCTATATAAATTTCTACAATAACAAAAGTTACAAGAACGATTCAAAAATATAACACCACCAGAAGTACGCTTTATAGCTTTAGATACAGTCAAGGAACCAACTCAGTATCCTATAAAAGAAGATATACATATTCAAGAGTATTTCGATAATTTAAGAATTTTACACAATAATTATATACTGATATAAAAAAGACGTTTCACCAAATCAGTAAAACATCTCACACTTTTTATTTATTTCATTTGTCTACTTAACAAGAATCAATCCTTATTAATAATATAACTAACTTAGCGTCCAAAAAATTGTATTCACCTCATTAAGCGACTTTTAAAAATGCCAAAATAATTGGCGCAAGTTTTGCACTATTAATAATATAACTACTATGATTTTCATTAGGCAAGATCATTAGTTGACTTCCACTTATATTGTGAGCGAGATATAACGTATGAGATTCTTTGATCATATCATCACTTCCTACCAAAATTAGCGTCTTTGCAGTTATCTTAGCCAATTGATATTCATTAATATGTGGTTGTTCCAGCATCATTTTAATCTTTACATCTTTTTTTAAATAATACTGTATTTTCATCAAATAATAAGCCCAATTTTTTAAGCCATCAGGGTCAGCATTAGCACCACTAATCATTAAATATTTTATCAGTTTACTTTGGCTCGCTACTAATAATCCGACGATTCCCCCATCACTAAAACCATAATAGGCAACCTCCGATAATTTTAAGCTTTTAATAAACTCAATTATGTCCTCAGCCATTGATTGATAACTATATACAGCTACACTAGAACTTAAACCATGCCCGCGACTGTCAATACAATAACAAGTATAGTGATTTTTCAATTTGGCCACTAATGCATCAAAAATATGATGATCCTCACCGTTACCATGAACTAAAATAAGCGGCCGTCCCTGACCCGATATTTCATAAAATAACTCAATACCATTAACTAATATTTTCATAACTTATGCTCATTATAAAATTGCTTTAATTCTGCTTTCGTTTCATAATCTAATTGCGTTTTTTTAATTCCCTCAACTGCCCCCTCTAGTGCATATAAGCGATGAATACATGCAGATTCATCGATTTGCTGTATTTTTAACCATGCCTCTTTTGCTCCAACTTCTTTCAGTTTTATCGGATCATCAATTCCTACTTGTATCAGCTGTTGTGCTACTACCTTACCAATATTTGGTAAATCCTCCAATTTTCCCATATTATCATCTCCTACTCTTATTGTACTTCAAATAAAAAAACAAAGCATCTAAAAAGATACATTTCTATTTAATTCTTTAAATAAAAATGTATCGAATCATCTATTTTATTATTTTTTTCGATAGAGTAAAAATGAATACACTGAAGGGATTATTAAAATCGCTCCAACAAACAAAATTACTGCCCAAAAAGCCAGATCAAAGAAACTCATAATAATAATTAAAATACCCCCAAGGACCATTACATACCCAGCTAAACGATTTGTTTTATTCCAATTATCCTCGTCATTCAAAGTCCATGGTAATCGGTAGCCCATAGTAAAATTTTGACGACATTTAGGTAAATAATTCCCTAAAATAACAAATAATATTCCTAAAAATATTGGAACAACTATATTAATTGAGATTTCATATCCAAATACGATTGCATATGTTATTGCTTCTAAAACAATTGTTATCGTTGGAATTATCCAAACAACAATTTTTAACATCTTAGATGAATAATTCTTGTATTTAGGATCCATTTGCATCATAAACAAGCACAATAGTTGAATTCCACTCATCAATATCGGTAATAGAAAAACAAAAATCTCTTTACTAGCATAATTATCTATTTCACCTGCTATATTCCAATGAATTGGCATTTGTGCTGGTAAGCAATCATAAATAATTAGTCCAAATAGAATCGGCAGCAAACATACTCCGCATGTAATTAATGCCGTTTTAAGTTTCATCTTTAAATCCTCCAAATTGGCTAAGCCATAACATTACTTCTTCAAAAACAGAAGTATTAATTTCATAATAAATATAATTTTTGTATTTATTTTCAAAAATCAAATCTGCTTGTTTTAATTTTGATAAATGATAAGATACTGTTGCTTGAGTCATTTCAAAACATCCTGCAATTTCTCCTGCTGAGAGTTTACCATCTTTAAGTAACACCAATATTTCACGACGAACTGGATCTGAAAGTGCCTTAAATGTTTCTGCAAACCCCACAATCATCACTCCAATCTATTTAGAATATTTTCTAAATAGATTATAACATAAAACAAAGGATATTTCTATCCTTTGTCATTTTCTTTAATACATTTTTCAATCCGATCATGAACTAATTTAGCAATATCGTTAGTATGAAGATCTTTATATTCTTCATAATAAATTGGTTTTAAATAATGAATTTGAGCTGTTGTTTTTTTTATCGTATTATTATCAAATACTTTATAACAATCAATCAAAGCTACCGGCACAATTGGTGCTTTTGCTTTAGTCGCAATTTTAAAAGTTCCCCCTTTAAATTCTAAAATATTATTGCCGTCTCTACTTCTTGTCCCTTCTGGAAAAACAAAAAAGTTTTTTCCCGCCGCTACTTCATTAGCAACATATTTAATAATTTTTGCACTTTCTCGGACATTACTGCGATCCATCGGAATAAATTCCAGCATCTTAATAACATCCTTTACTAAAATGACTGATGCCAATTCTTTTTTTACGATTGCTCGAATTGGACGACTATGGGTTTGAAAAATTGCTAGCGGGTCAAACAATCCTTGATGATTAGGGGCAACAAAATAACCAGATTTCTTGGGTAAATTTTCTACCCCATAACACTCTAGCTCTACCCTTGCTTTGCGTGTTACAATTGCTACAACTTGATGTATAAACCCATAGCGTTCATCAGCAGAATATTTATCAATATGTTTATACTTATTGACTTTATATCCCCACCAATATGGTAACCGCCAAATAACACGAATAACAATCAATGCAATTCTCTTCATTTAATTATCCTCGCTTATATGTTTCTAATGTAAATGTCTCAAATGGTTTTTGAGCAACCAATTTGTAACCGTATTCATCAAAATTAGGAAAATATGTTTCACCTTCATGTTTTCCAGGAATCCTTGAGATTAACAACTGGTCTGCAATTGGTAAACACTGTTTATAAATTGAAGCTCCACCCGAAATAAATAAATCTTCACCACTACTACGGTATTCTTCTATTACTTCTTCTAATGAGCTTCTCACTTCTACTCGTTCATCTTCAAACGGTTCAAAACTAACAACAATAGTTTTACGATTAGGCAAAGGACGTCCGATTGCCTGATATGTAGTCAATCCCATCAAAATTGTTTTATTTAAAGTCGTTGCCTTAAAATGTTGTAAATCTTCCGGAACATTCCAAGGCATTCCATTTCGTGAATCCTTCTTTCCAATTAACAGATCCTCATCTGTTGCAACAATTATATTTATCATTATACACTTACCTTTCCAACTAATTTACCATGACTTTGGTAATCTTCTATCTTAATATCTTCAATCTTATAATCAAAAATTGATTTCACATCTGGATTTAATACTAATTTACATTTTGGTAATGGTTCTCTTGCAATTTGTTGTTTAACTACTTCAAAATGATCTTTATAAATATGAGCATCACCAATCGTATGGATAAATTCTTTTGCTTCATATCCACAAGTTCTCGCTAACATTTCCGTCATTAAAGCATACGAAGCAATATTAAACGGTACCCCTAAAAAAATATCCGCACTACGTTGATATAGTTGACAAGACAGATATTTTTTATCTGCACTAACATAAAACTGTAAAAATGCATGACATGGCGGCAGCGCCATATTATCTACTTGTGCTGGATTCCATGCACATATAATATGTCTTCTTGAAAAAGGATTGTTAGTCAGACTATCAACTAATTTTGCTAACTGATCAACCCCTTCATAATTAAAATCACGCCATTGAGCGCCATATACCGGCCCTAAATCACCATGTTTTTTTGCAAATTCATCATCTGTCTTAATTTTTTCTACAAACTCTTCAATTGTTTCACCATTAAAATCAGGTGATTTCTTAAAATCTTCATATGGCCATTCATTCCATATTTTGACATTGCGATCAACTAAATACTTGATATTTGTATCACCCTTAATAAACCACAATAATTCTTCAGCAATTGGCCGCAAAAACATTTTTTTAGTTGTCATCAACGGGAAACCATCTCTCAAATCATAACGAGTTTGATATCCAAAAACACTACGTGTTCCTGTTCCTGTTCGATCCTCGCGATTTTCTCCGTTTTCTAATACATATTTACACATATCTAGATATTGTTTCATTTTTTACACCTCAGCAACTATTGTACAATAAAATACCAGTTTGAACAACAAAAAAGGTAGATATCAATCTACCCAAAACAAATCATTGATGTTGGCAACGCTGTCGATAGTCCTCCATCATCGCTTTAAAAATTTCACCATTTGAAGGCGGTGTATATGTAATGGCATTTGCACCTGCTTCAATAACTGCCTGAATTGTTTCAAGATTAGGTCCACCGGTAGCAATGATTGGAAAATCTTGAGAAATCTCTCTTAATGCTTTGACGATTGCAACAGTATTCTTACCACCCGAAACATTAACAATTGTCGCTCCAGAATGTAACATGCGTTCCTCAAGATTTTCATCTAAAGAAACGATTGATAATACTACTGGAATATCAACATAATCAGATAATTCTTGAATAAATTCAGTTTTTGTAGGTGCATTTAAAACAACTGCAGTTGCACCATGTAATTCTGCATCCAAAGCAATCTCCCGTACTCGAGGTCCTGCTGTTGTTCCACCGCCAACGCCCGCAAAAACAGGACGTTGTGCTACATCGATAATTGAATTAGTAATTTGCATGGTTGGGGTAAATGGATAAACCGCGATTACAGCATCAGCATTACAATTGGATATTACTGCAACATCTGTTGAGAATAATAATGATTTAATTCTTTTGCCATTAATAACTATTCCACTGGCATTGCGGATACACTCTGGTACCATAATTGTATGGCTTCTTAGCTGTGTGTTGATTTTTGGTGCTTCTCTTTTCATTTTTTTACCTCCCCTTGTTTTATTTAATAATATTTTAATACAATAATATGAATTCTTAATGACTAGCTATGAATAAAGTGATAAACTGCTCCAATTAAATTTGCTTCATTTCCAAAACGGCATTTAACTACTTTAGGATGAATTTTTGCAACAGGAATACTATCATATATTTTTTCTAAACGACTTTCAATCTGTTCAATTAAATCAGGTCGTACACTAATTGCTCCACCAATAATAATTTTTTCAGGATCATAGACATATTGAAGATTATATATCCCCATTGCTAAGACACTATAGTACCGATCAACATATTTTTGATAAATAGGGTTGTCTTGTGCTTGATCAAAAATCACTTTACCATCTAAAGTTTGATAATCAACTCCCAATTCTTTAGCAACCCCTTTTACTGTTGCAACTGTAGATCCTGCAGTAGACCAAGAAATATAGGAATCATTATCAAGATCATTTAAGGCCACCATATAGCCAAATTCACCGCCATGAAGATGTTTTCCTTTATGAATCATTCGATCCTTAACAACAGCACCACCTATCCCAGTGCCACTAACAATGAACATACAGTCATCCACATCACTTCCAGATCCTTTCCAAACTTCTGCTAATGCTGCACAGTTAGCGTCGTTTTCAATTGAAACTTTTGTGTTGAAGCGTTTTTGTAGATCCTCTTTGATATTCGGCCCATGGATATAATCTAAAGCACTTGCTCCTTCAATATTCCCAACTTCACTGTTAACGGCACCTGGCATGCTTAATGCAATTCCCGCTACTTCATAATTACAATTATGATAAATCTCACCCATTGCCTGATACATTTTTTCTAGTGAATCGGGCGTTACGATTTTATCAGTATTAATGATTTTTCCCTGATCATTGACAACACCATATTTTATTGACGTTCCACCAACATCCATTGCTAAATAATATTTCATCTTTTTATCCCTCTTTTCAATATTTTAATTATATCACATCTATATCTTTCTTCGAAATATAAATAATGTAAATTTATTCTAATAATTTTAATTACGCATCTATAAAATAGAAGTTTATCAAACCAAAAAGAACACTTAGCAAATTTAATTTGCTAAGTGTTTACTATTTTTTATCAACAATCTGCTGATTTAGCATTGCGACAAAATCATCAAATGGAACAGTAATTTGTTTTTGCTCTCCATGTTTACGATATGTAACAGTTTTTTCATCACGTTCATTATTACCTAATACTAATAAATAAGGTACCTTATCCATTTGTCCCTCACGAATTCGATAACCCAATTTTTCTTCACGAGCATCCAGTTCAACTTTAAAGCCTTTATCCTTTAATAACTCAGTTACTTCTTTAGCATAGTCTAAATGATACTCATTATTAACCGGCAATACTTTAACTTGAACAGGTGCCAACCATAATGGGAACACACCAGCAAAATGCTCAATTAAAATTCCAATAAATCTTTCAATCGATCCAAAGATAACACGATGCAGCATAACTGGACGAACTTTTTCACCTTTATCATCAATATAAGTAATATCGAATCTCTCTGGTAAATTCATATCTAATTGAATTGTTCCGCATTGCCAAACTCTCCCTAATGAATCTTTAACATGGAAATCGAGTTTTGGTCCATAGAAAGCGCCATCTCCAGGATTTACTTTATAATCCTTACCTGCTGCTTTACAAGCGGCAGCTAAAGCAGCTTCACTTTTTTCCCAGATTGCTAAATCACCAATATATTTCTTCTCGGGACGGGTAGATAATTCAATTTCATAACTTAAATTTAAGCTTCCATAAACACGATCAATGAAATTAATCAACCTTATAATTTCACCTTCAATTTGATCAGGTGTCATATAGATATGTGCATCGTCTTGAGTAAAAGTACGTACTCTAAATAAACCATTCAAGGCTCCACTAGCTTCATGGCGATGAACTTGACCTAGTTCACCCATTCTTAATGGTAAATCTTTGTATGAATGTAAGGAATTTTTATATACTAACAAACTTCCTGGACAGTTCATAGGCTTAATTGCAAATTCACGGTCATCAACCATACTAGTATACATATCTTCTTTATAATTTTCCCAATGACCACTAGTTTCCCATAATTCACGTGACATCATAATTGGTGTTTTAATGAATTCATATCCTTCTTTAGCATGTTCTTCGTACCAGAATTGTTCTAAAGTATTTCTTAAAATCATTCCTTTCGGTAAGAAAAATGGCATCCCAGGAGCGTATTCACTCATCATAAATAATCCTAGTTCTTTACCTAGCTTCTTATGATCCCGCCGTTTTGCCTCTTCCAATAATTCAAGATGTTTAGCTAAGTCTTCAGAAGTTTCAAAACAAACACCATAAATTCTTTGTAGTACCTTATTTTCTTTGTCACCCTTCCAATACGCACCTGAATGTTTAGTCAATTTAAAGTTCTTACAAGCTTTAACTGTTTCAACATGCGGACCTCTACATAAATCAACAAAATCTCCTTGACGATAACAACTAATAGTTGTATCATTTTCAAAATTATTGATCAAATCTATTTTATATTCATCATCTTTGAACATTTCTAAGGCTTCTTCTTTAGAAATTTCTTGGCGAGTAATACGTTTGCCATCTTTACAAATCTTTTTCATTTCTTTTTCGATTTTAGGAATATCCTCATCTTTGATTACATCATTTCCTAAATCAACATCATAATAGAATCCTTCACTAACAACTGGACCAACCCAAAATTTAGCTTGAGGATAAAGATGTTTAATTGCTTGTGCCATTACATGAGCACAAGAGTGATTTAATACACTTAGTTTTTCGTCTTCTTTAAAATCAATCATTATTTTTCTCCTTTACTGTTTTTTAATAAAAAAACTCTCATCCAAAGGACGAGAGTATCGTGGTACCACCTTAATTTGTTATCGAAATAACCTCAAAGCTATAACGCACTACCGACATTCTCTTTCGAGTGTTGCATATTAGGGAGTACCTAAATAACCTTATCAAGACTTGCACCACCCGTCTTTTCTCTGAATCAAAGTATTATCTAGACATATCCTAAATCATCGCATCTATTTACTATACTAATTCTACTCATTTATTGATTAAAGTCAACTAATTTGTTTATTTAACTTTTTCGTCTTGTTTTAAATTATAAGCCATCCGAATATTTTCGGTTTCTTTTTTTAATGCCTTATAAACAAACTTTGATGGCATCTTATTAAACATTGTCACTGTGTCACACTTGATACAATATAAAGCTTGAATCCCCCGTACATTTATTCGTTTGATCCAATCACCCTCGGCTTTGCATATTCCACATTCAATTTTATTTTGTGGTTCAACTATTTGTATTCTCATTTTCATCACCCAAAATACAGTATGCACCAAACAAATTAAAATAATTGTCAAAATAAATACGGATAAGTGATCTACTTATCCGTATTAACTAATTTTTTTAGATCTTTTACTTCTTGCGGTTTTAAAATACGATATCTTCCTGGTGTTAGCCCTTTTAAATTAATTCCACCAATACTTACACGATGCAATCTTTTAACCGGATGTCCTACACTCTCAAACATTTTCTTAACTTGTCGGTTTTTACCTTCTACTAACTTTATTTTCAGCATTGTGGTTTTATGTTCGGTATCTTTGTCAACGACTTTAATCTTACATGGTAAAGTTTTAACCCCTTCTAAATAAACACCCTTTTCCAGTTTATTTAAAGTTGGTCCAGTAATTAAACCTTTAATAGATACTTCATAAATTTTTTCTAAATGTGAACGAGGATGCATAATCATATTAGCAAATTCTCCATCATTAGACATAATAATTAATCCCGTTGTATCAAAATCTAGTCTTCCAACTGGATAAATTCTTTCTTTAACTTCAGTAAAATAATCTGTAATAATAGGTCGGTCAAATTCATCATCTAAAGTACAAACACACCCTTTAGGTTTATAAAAAACATAATATACTTTATTTTCACCAACCAACGGCTTTCCTTCAACTGTAATTAAATCTCCCTGTTTTACTTTGGTTCCTAATTCAGTAACGACTTTGCCATTTACTTCAACTTTTCCTTGAACGATCAAGTCTTCCGCTTTTCTTCGCGAAGTATAACCACTTGCCGCAATTGCTTTTTGTAATCTTTCCATGTCTTTTCACCTACTTCGTAATCATTATACTGAATTGTCAATTAAAAGCAACCAATTATCTTACGAATAACTTATTTTTATATAAATATCCTACAGTTCACTTTTATAAACTTGCACTTTGGAGTAAAATATAGTTATAAATAATATGGAGGAAACACTATGAGAGGAATTTATTCATCATTAACTAAAATTCGACGTAAAGTTTTTGTTGAAGTTGCAAAGTTAGCCTATGAGGGGAATGATTATAGTCGTATCGAAAATTTACCCTATAAAGTAATTCCTGGAGAAGTCGCAACTTATCGTGACAGTATTTTTTTGGAACGGGCTATTGTCGGTGAAAGAATTCGTTTAACGATGGGATTATCATTGCGCCCTATTGATGAACCAGCACCAATATCTAAAGGGATTGAAGAAAGTATTATTGCCGACAAATATTACGAACCACCATTAATCAACATTATTAAATTTGCCTGTAATAAATGTCCAGAAAAGAAATTTGAGGTCAGTAGTGGCTGCCAGGCCTGTTTAGCGCACCCATGTATCGAAGTTTGTCCTAAAAATGCAATCAGCTTTAAAGACGGGAAAGCATATATTGATCAAGATAAATGTATTAAATGTGGTCTTTGTAAAACTAATTGTCCATATGATGCAATTTTAAAAAGAGAAAGACCATGTGCTAAGGCTTGTGGAATGGATGCTATTGAAACTGATGAATATGGTAATGCCCACATTAATTATGATAAATGCGTCTCTTGTGGAATGTGCTTAGTTAGCTGTCCCTTTGGGGCCATTGCTGATAAAAGTCAAATTTTCCAATTAATTCAAGCAATTAAGGCCGGCGATGAAATTATTGCAGCAGTAGCTCCTGCATTTATTGGACAATTTGGTCCTAAAGTCACACCAGAAGTTTTAAAAAAAGCAATGCAGCAATTAGGTTTTAAGGATGTGGTTGAGGTTGCCATTGGGGCTGATTTATGTACAATTGATGAAGCAAAGGACTTTTTAGAAAAAGTACCTGCTCAGCAACCGTTTATGGCAACATCATGTTGTCCTTCTTGGTCAATGATGGCCAAAAAAGAATTCCCGGAATTTAAATCTTATATATCAATGGCTTTAACACCAATGGTATTAACCGCTCGTTTGATAAAAGAAAAACATCCTAATAGCCGAGTTGTTTTTGTAGGGCCATGTGCAGCAAAAAAACTAGAAGCTTCTAGAAAATCAGTACGAAGTGAGGTTGATTTTGTTTTAACATTTGAAGAAATTGGCGCAATGTTTGAAGCTAAAGGCATTGATTTTGCTTCTTTAAAACCAGATGAAGCTGATCCATTTACTCAGGCTAGTAGTGATGGTCGCGGTTTTGCCGTTAGCGGTGGGGTTGCTAAAGCAGTCGTAAATTGTATTAAAGCTAAAGAGCCTGAACGTGAAGTATTAGTGGAATCAGCAGAAGGATTAGCAAATTGTAAAAAAATGCTTAAATTAGCAAAAAGTGGTAAATATGACGGTTATCTACTTGAAGGTATGGCTTGTCCCGGTGGTTGTGTTGCTGGAGCTGGAACTTTATTACCAATCACTAGAGCTACAACCGCAGTAAAAAAATATACCAATAGTTCTGATAAACTTAATGCCAATGATTCTAAATATAAAGATTATTTGGAACGACTAATTGAAGAATATAAATAAAGTCTAAAATTTAATGATATAATCCCTTGTCGAACGACAAGGGATTATTTGTTTTTTTAGCCTTTAATCATATTTTTTATTGTAACTGTTTTTATTCAAAATCAATAAAAGTTTGAAAAGTAAAATGATTTTCATTTTCATCCCAAATTTCAACGAACTTAGGTGTAGCCTCAATTAAAATCTCTGTTTTTCATAACTATACGCATTGTAATTTTGTCATAAATACTGACGATATAACTGCTCAAATTTACGTCCCAGTTTTTCAATCACTAAGCCTATATTTTTCGTCAGCCCTTCTATTTGAATTCTTCCATTGCATAATGCAACTTGAGGATTTTTAAATAATTGTTGAGTTTTTCTAAAATTTTTATCTGTTTTAAAATAAACAACTAATATTACGAACCGTTACATAATCATCTACACTAGTCGCTAATACATAATTTTCCAATTTCCTAATTTTTTAAAAAATAAAACAGCTCCATCTTCAAAAATCACCTCTCTTTTCTTTTAGTCACCTGTATGATGAATTATAGTACTTAGTTTTTTATATACCAATAATGTAATCAAATATACAATAATACTTTTAATTAAATTAAAGAGAACAACTCCTACATTAATAATAATTTCAACCCACGTTCCTTTAAAAGTAACAATTTTAGTTTTATCATAACGATAGATCAAGGCTGCTGGTTAAACCAAAGCAATACTTAACCATAAAACTTTGTAATTCACCTGTAAACATAAGCTGTATCAAAATATAAAAATGGTGGTATTAAAGGTAATGGGAATCAAAATACCATCAGCATCGCCTATAATGCCCCTAAAATTGCGTTCAACACTAATCACCTTGTCTTTCCTCTTTTCAACTTTCTTCCTCCTAAAATAAAAAACCGAAAACATAATAAAATGCCTTCGATAGAATTCTAGAAAATGTCTTTTCTCATCTGAACTTTAACCGTCGATATTAGAATTTTACTAACTCAGCCATATTATAAAATATGGGTCATGAACTGTAACCATCGGTAGGGATTCTCCTCATGCCACAAAGACTAATATTAAATTTTAGGTTATTGAAACAAATTCAATGCTTATAGTTATATATCTTACCTAGATTTAATACAATTAATATTATAATTACAAATATTAGGATATTTTGACAGTTTTATTTTCTACTCTAAAACTTCTATTTTTCCAAGTTCAACATATGTTTAAAGGGGTGAAGAAAATGAAATTAGGATTAATTATAAGTTTAATGATGACACTAGTAAATACAAACGTCAGTGCTGTACCCTTCCAAGGAAAAAGTTATATTGTCATGGAAGCTAGTCATCAAATCGTAATCGAAGGCAGTAATCAAGATTACATTCAGAGCGTTGCTTCAATTTCAAAAATTATGACCTGTATTATTGCGATTGAAAACATGGAACTTGATACTATCATTACAGTTGATGATACAATAAATAAAGCCTGGGGAAGTGGTGTCTATATACATATAGGTGATAAAATCAGTCTACGTGACTTACTATATGGTTTGATGCTTAGAAGTGGCAACGATGCTGCTGTAATGATTGCTAAAGCAGTTGGTAAAGAAATTCCAAAATTTGTTGATATGATGAATGACAAAGCAAAAGAACTTCAGTTGCATAGCACAACTTTTTCTAATCCAACAGGTTTAGATGAAGAAGATAACGGGAATCAATCCACTGTTTATGATATGGCACGATTAATGGCCTATTGCCATCAAAATCCAATTTTTAATGAAATTGTCAGTACTAAAGAATACAAACGCGAAGACGGTAATGGGACTTGGCATAACAAAAATAAATTATTAACCAACTATGAATATTGTATTGGTGGAAAAACTGGTTTTACCAAAAAAGCACGACGAACCCTAATTACCATAGCTCGTAAAGATGATCTTGATTTAATTATTGTTACTTTTAATTGTGGAAATGATTTTGAATTTCATCAAAAGAAATTTGAAGAATGTTATGCTAATTTAAAAGCAACTAAAATATTCTCAAAAGGTATCGTTGAATTTAAACAGCAACAGTACTATTTAGACTTTGATGTCTATGTTAATAAAAAACCAACTGATAAAGTTGAAGTTTCATTAAATAATAATGAAATTGTGATTTTATTAAATAACCAGCCAATTGCTAAACAAAAAGTTGTTCCATACAATTACTTTTTAGGTTTCAAAATGGTCCTGAAGGATTTATTCTATGGCTAAAGTTTTTAAATTTGGTTTAATTTTCTTTGTGATAATTGCTTTTTGCACTAATAATCAAAATAAAATGTTTGAAGCAATTTTAAGTTCACCACAACAAGTTTTTGACTTAATCAAAGTAATCGTTTTAAGTGCTTGTCTTTGGAATGGGTTTTTAAATATTATTAAAGCTTCGGGACTTATTAAACAATTATCGTTTTTACTTAAGCCGATTTTAAAACTTATCTATGGTAATACGGTCGAAGATGATCAAGTTTATCTATATCTCTCAACTAATTTTATTGCTAATTTATTAGGAGTTGGTTCTTTGGCTTCTATTAGTGGTTTAAAAGCAATGCAATCTCTGACAAAATACCAACGTGATCCAAAGACTCCATGCAAAGAAATGATGCTTTTAGTTATTTTAAACACTACTGGCCTTTCAATCATTCCTACAACAATGATGACGTTAAGACAAAGTTATGGCAGCCACGACATCCTTGGCTTCTTTGGCTATAGTCTTACTATTGGTTTCGTCATTACAATCGTCGGTATTATTGCAAGTAAGGTGATTGAACATTATGGATAGTGTAATCTTAATTATCATTTTAATAGCTCTAGTCGAAGCAAGTTTTAAACACGTTGATATTTTTAATGAATTTATCGAAGGGGTAAAGGAAGGCAGTAAACTCCTAATTACTTTATTTCCAACAATGATGGCTTTTACACTATGGGTCACATGTTTTCAGTATTGCGGCCTAATTGAACTACTAGAAATCGGTTTTAAGAGTATTTTTGCTATTTTGAATATTCCTATTGATATCTTTATGATGATGATTGTTAGACCATTTTCTTCAAATGGATCACTAACTATTTTAAATAATATCTTTTTAAAGTATGGGGTTGATCATCCTTATAGCATTCTTGGCTCCATTATTCAGACAGGCAGCGATACTACATTTTATGTTGTAACCTTGTATTTTGGCAGTATAAAACTTCAAAATAATCGATACGCCTTAAAATTAGGTCTTTGGCTTGATGCGATTGCTTGCCTTCTTGCAACTATTGCATATTTACTCTTTATCGGTTAGAACAATCAAATATTATCAAAATTCAACAAATAACTTGCATAAAAGGTGTTACTTAAAGCAACACCTTTTATCAAACAATTATTTAATGAAAAACGTATAATATCCTTGGATAAATATAAAAATAATCACACAAGGAAGAATAAATTTTAAATAATTTTTTGTCCATTTTGGGAATTTAATTCCTGTTCCTGTATTAGCTTCTTGGAGAAAACCATCAAATCCCCAGCCATAACGACATGTGCAAAATAACAAATACGCTAATGAACCAAGTGGCAGGAAATTATATGTAACCAAGAAATCTTCAAGATCTTGAATTGTTGTTCCGATACCAAATGGAGTAATATCACTAAGAATATTAAAGCCAAGGGCACAAGGTAAAGATAAAATTAAAATAATAATAAAATTAACTACAACTGCTTTTTTACGACTCCAATTAAATAAATCCATCCCAAATGAAATAATATTTTCAAATACTGCAATTATAGTTGATAAAGCTGCGAAACTCATAAAGACAAAAAATAAGCATCCCCATACTTGTCCTAACCACATTTCATTAAAAATGCTAGGCAACGTAATAAATACCAGACCCGGTCCACTTTCAGGATTTACTCCAAAAGCAAAACATGCGGGAAAAATAATTAAGCCTGATAATAATGCCACTAACGTATCTAAAGTACATACACTTATTGTCTCACCAAATAAACGCCGTTCTTTGCCAATATAGCTTCCAAAAATAGCAATTGCCCCAATTCCTAAACTTAAAGTGAAAAATGCTTGTCCCATTGCAGCAAAAATAATCTCTAAAAGACCATATTGTTTAATTGCCGCTAAATTAGGAATTAAGTAAAACGCCAAACCGTCTCTACCACCAGGTAAAGTAACAGCACGTATCACCAAAATCAAAATAATAATTAATAATGAACTCATCATGATCTTAGTAATCTTTTCTACACCATTTTGAAGGCCCAAGGAACAAATTCCAAATCCCAAAACAACCACTACAATCATCCAGAATACTTGCATAAATGGATCTTGGAGCGAATTATTAAATATATCTCCAACTTGTGCTGGAGTAATACCGTTAAAGTCACCTTTTATCATTTTAAAAAAATAAGCAATCATCCAGCCTCCGACGGTTGTATAAAACATCATCAACATATAATTTCCAGCCATTTGAAATTTTCCAATTGCACCCCAAAATTTTCTCTTAGGTACCAGTGAATGAAATGCTAATGCCGCACTTTTTTGGCTTGCACGTCCGACTGCAAATTCCATTGTCATAATTGGTGCTCCTAAAGCAATTAAAAAAAATAAATAAATTAATACAAATAGTGCCCCACCATATTGACCAACAACATATGGAAAACGCCATACATTTCCAAGTCCAATCGCGCACCCTGCTGATATCAAGATAAAACCTAATCTTGATGAAAATTTTTCTCTTTCTTTCATGAAATTAAACCCTTCTATTAATATTTCTTAATAATTCTAGCTTAGTTAAACATGAAATGCAATAAATTGTTTTTAAATCAAAACAAACTCTCATCGAAAGATGAGAGTTTGAATTAGGCATAGTTTGCTTTATTAACACTTACATATTTCCAATATGAGCGATATTTTCCTTTGCAGGCAATTACAGGATAATTAGAATAACCAAATTCTCTTGCAATTGTTCCTTTAGGAACCTTATTTACATGTGTTAATTTTCCATCTACTACAGCATATTTCATTTTTAGTTCCTCCTTTATTTACACTTATATTATAAACAAAGAAAAGACTTTATGCATTTTTATTATGCAGTTTAAATCCTATAAAAAGGTTTTAAAATCAATAAATCAAAAAAATGGAAATAGCAAAGCTATCTCCAATATATGATAAAAGAAGCGAATCTTTCACCACGACTAGAACTAAATTATAACATATTACAAACGTTTCGTAAATTATTTGTTTTAAATCCTTCAATATTTAAACAAACTTCTTCAATCACACGATTACGAGTTTCAATTGGTGCCCAGGCAATATGTGGTGTCATTATTAATTTTGTTGCATCTTTGATTTCTAATAAGGGACTGTTGCAACAGAATGGTTCATTTTCAAAAACATCTAAGCCAGCTCCTGCTAAGCGATGTTCTTTTAATGCCTCAACTAAATCTGCTTCATTTACAATTTTTCCTCTTCCAACATTAATTAAATATGCTGAATCCTTCATTTTTGCGAAAGCTGATTGGTCAAAAAGATTTTCTGTTTGACTATTTAAAGGTGCATGAATACTAATAATGTCACTTGATTCCAGTAATGTATCAAAATCAACCTGTTGATAATTTTGCTGGTTATTTTTTCCACTTGTAGAATAATATTGAACCTGACAGCCAAATGCGGTTGCAATTTCAGCAACTTTACGGCCAATATCGCCCATTCCAACGATTCCCCAAGTTTTACCAGTCAATTCGTGGAAAGTGTATCCTAAATGGGTAAACATAGAGCTTGATGCATAATTACCGCTCTCAACATAATTATGGTAATAATGATTTTTATTGTATAAATCTAATAATAAAGCGAATGTATGTTGTGCTACTGCATTTGTTGAATAGCCTTTAACATTGCATACGGTTATACCGGCAGCCTTACAATATTCAAGATCAATATTATTAACACCTGTCGCAGTAACACAAATAAGTTTTAATTTATGAGCATCTTTTAACTGTTCCTCTTTCAATATATGCTTATTAGTAATTACAACACTCGCATCTTTAATCCGCTCAGGAACCTCACTAACTTGACTTTGATGATATATTGTTACATCACCATATCGATTTAATTTGCTGACATCAATATCACTACCCAGTGTCTCACTATCCAAAAAGACAATCTTAAAATCACTTTTCATCATTGTAACTACTTCATCAAAACCTTTTCCTTGTATCATTTTTCCTAAAATAATAGCTTCATTTAAATCAAGAATTTTTGATGGTCGACAATTTCCGCTCATTACACCATCATTGATTTGAAAATCAAGATCTTTATTTAATAAAGAAATTCCTAAACTGCGACTCGTTACCTCTTCTAATTCTTCAACACTATTTAGAATTTGATTAACAAATTCAGAATTTTTTTGAATACAAGCCCTAATACAACTACTAAAATCTTTGCTTATCTTTACCTCTTCTCTAAAAATATCATCAAATAATAATGGTAAAACAAGATTATAAAGATCCATCGGTACAGCTCCATAACCTTTAGTAAAGCAATACAATAAAGCACTCCCTAATTTTTCATCTTTCATTCCATCTACTAACTTCATTTTTCTCTCCTAAAAAATATTTATAACTATTCTTTGACGGTCTTGCATCGTCATATCATCATAAATGATAAAACAGTATTTAAATCGTTTATAACGATGGTCATATTTTAATACATTATAACTTAAATATCGACTCTTTGATTCTTTTGCTCCACTGCCACATGAAGAACCAGCAGCAATCACATACATCCCTTCTTGACTGCTAAAAAATGGTAAATGTTTATGACCATGCAAAACATACTGAATTTGGTGTTTTCTTAACCATTCTACTAAATCACGGCTGTCTACTAATGCCTTAGAACTATCCATAATTTTCCCAACAAAAATCTTTTCACGCCATTTTTGCTTTAAAAAATCATCACGGGTAATTGGAAACAGATGATGATGCAGCATTGCAACAATTGTATAATCTCCTAAATTTTTAATAGCGGCAAGCTCTTCATCAATATTGTTTAATTGTTTCATTCCAACTTTACCACGCGCTAAATTACCTTCTACAGTTGAATCAATCTTAATTAAAACAATCTTTTCTTCTTCAAATACTTTAATGCTTTCATTTAACAAAAAGGCGATTACTTTACTTTTCTGACGCTTAAAAATATTAAAACCATTAACAATTACATCATGATTTCCTAAAATAAAGGAAACATCTGCATTATAACGATTTTTTAACCCTTTCATAAACCCTGATGCCTCATACATATTTTTTCGATTTGGTGAATTCATTAAATCCCCCGTAATCAAAAACTTTAAAGGATAATAAGAACGTAGCTGTTTAACAGTTTGATCAAGACTATCTTCAAGTGCCAAACGACCGATATTCTTCTTTTTGCTACCAAGGTGTAAATCACTTAGCTGCACAAAAAAGCTATCATAAGGACTTAAATATCGAATTGAAAAAATTGTATCATGTTCAATTTTAAAAATGACTTCTTCAATGTCCTGAGTAGTATAAATAGGAACAAATGCACACTCATCACCTTTAAAAATTAAAAATCCAGGCCAGCGATCAATTTGATATAAGGCCGTAACAAAATGTTTAAAAGGTCCATAAAATGATAAATCTTCTTTTTTTAATAGATTATGACAATTTAAAACCCTAATATTATCACTGTCTAAATCATCCACAATCTGATTTGAGGTTAAATACGCATTAATTGGCTCACTATAATCAAAACTTGATAATACTACGATCTGATATTTATTACGTTCTGTATTAATATACTCTTTTAATTCTTCTAAATGAGTCGGATCCATTTTTTCCATGATTTGTTCAGCATTTTTAGCTTTACTAAAAGCTAAAAACATATCATAACCAATATTTTCAATGGCTTTTAAATTAATACCACGTTTACGCATCCATTTTCTCAACTGGCATAAACCACGATATTCGTCAAGAATGCGACTAAAATAAGTTATGCTATCATCAAAAATTAAATTTAGATAAGCATTTATTAAATCATACTCATTCATTATTTGATCGCCTCCTTATCTATTATTATAACCCATTCAAAGCAAAAGCCTATATAAAATATAGGCCTTTTTGTTAAAATTTTAAATTTCTTGGTGTTCTTGGGAAAGGTTCAACATCACGAATATTTTGCATTCCAGTTAAATACATTAAGAAACGATCAAATCCTAAACCGAATCCCGCATGTTTACAGCCACCATAGCGACGTAAGTCCATATACCATTGTAAACCATCTTTAGACATTCCTTTTTCATCCATGATTCTTTCAAGAACATCATATCTTTCTTCACGTTGACTTCCTCCAACTAATTCTCCAATTCCTGGAACCAATAAATCACAAGCAGCCACTGTTTTATTATCATCATTTAAACGCATATAGAAAGCCTTGATTTCTTTTGGATAGTCTGTCAAGAAAACTGGTCCTTTAACAACCTGTTCACAAATATAGCGCTCATGTTCACTATTTAAATCCATTCCCCAAGAAACTTTATTTTTAAATTTAACATCTGCTTTTTCTAAAATTTCAATTGCTTCAGTGTATGTCATCCGTTTGAAATCACTGTTTTTAACTTTAGTAATTCGATTGATGCAATCTTTATCAATCATTGAAGCAAAGAATTCCATTTCCGCAGGAGCATTATCTAAAACGTAATCGATACAATATTTAACCATATCTTCAATTAAATCCATATCATCCTCTAAATCAGCAAAAGCAATTTCAGGTTCAATCATCCAAAATTCACTAGCATGGCGAGAAGTATTAGAGTTTTCTGCTCTAAATGCAGGACCAAATGTATAAACATCTCTAAAAGCCATTGCAAAAGCTTCAACATGTAATTGACCAGTAACTGTTAAGAAAGCCTCTTTTTCAAAGAAATCATCTTCAAAATTAGTTCCATCAATAGTTGTTGCTCTAAACATTTCTCCGGCCCCTTCACCATCGTTTCCAGTGATAATTGGTGTATGAACATAAACAAACCCTTGTGATTGGAAAAATTCATGAATAGCCATTGATAAAACACTGCGCAATCTAAAAATTGCATAGAAAGTGTTCGCACGAGGTCTTAAATGCGGTATTTCACGCATGTATTCGAATGAATGACGTTTCTTTTGTAATGGAAAATCTTCATCACATTTACCTTCGATTTCAATCTCAGTTGCTTCAACTTCAAATGGTTGTTTTCCTTCAGGTGTCAACTTTAATTTTCCAACTACTCGAATTGAACTACCAGTAGATAATTTATCGATTTCTTCATAGTTAGAAATTTCTGCTTCTGTATATACAACTTGTAAATTTTTGAAGTATGTACCATCATTTAGAGCAATAAATCCCAATTTCCCATTGTTACGATTAGTTCGAACCCATCCCTCAAGTTCAACATATTCGTAACCTTCTAAATCCATCATTTGGTTACTTAAAAACATTTCATATAGTTCTCTAACCGTTATAAATTCAAACATATTAATCCTCCTAGTTTTTCCTATTATATACTTTATTTTATCCATTATTCAAGTATTATTGACGATTTGAATCCATCTTAATAACTAATTCTTGAATTGCTACAACAACATCTACCTGTTGTACCTCGACTCCTTCACGAACTGTAAAATGTGTATGTGTAAAATCAACGATACCTTTAATTCCTAAATCCATTAAACGATCAACTGTTGGTTGAACGTTTTCAGAAATAGCCAAGATTGCAATTTTACAGTCTTTAGGAAAAGTTTTTTCTAAATCATCAATATTATAGAGTTTAACACCAAAACGCTCTCCCTCTTTATTTTTATCTTGATCATAGCCGCAGACAATTTTTCCCACCGTATATTGCCAACGGTTATATTTTAAAATTGCACTACCAAGATTTCCGATACCAATCAAAATAATTGATTCGTCTAGTCCTAATCCTAATACCTCACTTAATCCGTCAATTAAATGTTTTACATCATAACCTTTACCACGTTGGCCAAAATTATCTGTCTTTGATAAATAAGTAAAATCTCTACGAATCGTCGTATCTTGAATACCTGTTAAACTAGATAATTCGCTTGATAAACAATTTTCTTTACCTTCATGCTGCATTTTTCTTAAAGCTTTAAGATAAACAGGATAACGAGACATTGTAGCGTTTGATATTTTTTTATCCATTTTGATTTCCCCCGCTAACCGATTCATTTTCTAAATCTAAATTTGGCTTAATTCCTAATGACAAATCACTAAATAATTTCAAATCGTACATCTGTTTTGCTGCTAAAGCAATCATCATTGCGTTATCAGTACAACAACTCATTGGCGGTAATAATAATTCTACTCCATCTAATTGGCCAACCGCTTCACCCATCGCATTTCGCAATCCACGATTAGCACTCACGCCTCCTGCCATTAATACTTGTTTAATACCATATTCTTTAGTAGCACGTATTGTTTTATTGACTAAAACCGATAAAACCACATCTTGAAAAGAGGCAGCTAAATCTTCTTGATTGATTTCTTCATTTCGCTGCATCGCTTTATGATTTAAATTAATTACAGCAGATTTTAATCCACTAAAACTAAAATTATAGCTTTCATCATCCAAAGGCACTGGTAAATTATAAGTATGATTACCTTTAGCAGCCATTTTATCGATTATAGGTCCCCCAGGATATGGTAAATTTAAAACTCGTCCCACTTTATCATATGCTTCTCCAACAGCATCATCAAGGGTTTGCCCAATTACTTCAAATTTAAAAGGAGCTTTTAATAAGACAAGTTCACTATGACCACCACTAACAACTAAACAAAGACTTGGATAGATAATATTTTGAACATAGTTATTGGCATAAATATGTCCAGCAATATGATGTACTCCAATCAATGGCTTATGATAAGCCATTGCAATCGTTTTAGCGGCCTGTAAACCGATATGCAAAGACCCAACTAACCCCGGTCCTTTAGTTACCGCAATAGCATCAATTTCATCAATCGTAACGTTAGCCTTATTCAAAGTTTCTTTTAATACTAGCGAAACACATTCAACATGTTTCCTACTTGCAATTTCTGGCACTACTCCACCATACATCGCATGAACATCAATCTGTGAGGCCACGACACTACTAAGAAATTCTCGTTCATCTTTTAAGATTGCCATAGCCATCTCATCACAACTTGATTCAATTGCTAAAATAAGTGACACCGTTATTCCTCCATTTCTTTTACCATCAAATACGCATCTTCATGATTATCCTGATAGTAATTTTTTCTTGTTGCGGCAATTTTAAAGCCACATTTTTGATATAAACTAATTGCTTTAGTATTAGAAACTCGGACTTCTAAATTAATATTCGAATAGCCTAAATGCTTTGTAATTTCATCACATTTAGTCATTAATATTTTAGCATAGCCTTTTCCTTGGAACTCTTTTCTAACACCGATAGTTGTTATTTGAGTTTGGTCTCCTAGTGTCCACATTCCTATATAACCAACAATTATATTATTATCTTCCAAAATCAAAATTGATGAAAAAGCATTTTTTTCTAATTCATATTTAAAAGCTTCTTCATTCCATGGCGAACTAAATAAATCATGCTCTAACTTTACAACTTCTTCAATATCACCTAAATCCATCCGTCTGATTAACATATTTTTTTCGCCTCAACATCTTTTAAATAATGAGGAACAAGATTATCAATATTTTGACAATAATCAACACTTTTACCAGCTTGATAAATACAATCACTTAAATCGAGTTTAACTTTGTTAATTCCGACTAAATCACTATCACCAATCACTTGAAAATCAGGATATTGTTCTTTAAAATTAGCAAAATCATCAATCAACATGATTTGATCATCAATTATGGCCTGATTATGCTCATATACCCCAACAAAAATCTTTTTGCTTCGAGCATCAATTACACTGATTGCCTTAGAAGCTCCAGCATAACCATGTAACGAAGAAACTGCCTTGATTTTTATTTTTGAAATTGCTGCCAAAGTTTTGGCAATCGTCAAAGCGACCCGTTGACCAGTATAAGAACCAGGACCAATCGTAATTATCATTTCATCCACATTTAAAACTTCCCAATGATGTTTTTTCAACATTTCATCAAGATGTGTTAAAGCGTACTCAGATTGACGCCGATTTCCATCTGCTTGATACTTATCAATACATTGATCATCTTCGTATAGGCCAATAACTAAATAAGCATTTGATGTATCCATTACAATTGTCTTCATGTTAAAGCCTCCACAACTTGAGCGTATTTTTCACTATTTGTTTTAAAGACAAATTCGCGAATATTTTCATCAATTTTTTTTATTTCAATTGTTAAACGGTCTACCGGTAAAATATCTTCAATAAAATTAGCCCATTCAACAACACAAACATCATCACTATCAAAAATTTCTTCAAATCCTAAATCATCATCCTGTCCTTCTAAACGATAAGCATCAAAATGTGATAAATTCAAGCGACCTTGATATTGTTTTAAAATGGTAAAAGTAGGACTATTAATAACCTTGGTAATCCCTAATCCTTGACCAATTCCTTTGGTAAAGGTTGTCTTCCCGGCTCCTAAGTCGCCACTTAAAGTCAATAGCATATTTGGTTGTAATAACAAGCCTAAACGATTACCCAAAGCAATCGTTTCTTCAAGGTTATTTACTTTAATTACTTTTTCCATTGTATTCTCCTATCCTTGTGTCAAATCTTCATATACATGATACCAATGTTTCGTAAAATCTTCACTAAACGGTCCTTCACGTTTCGTTGCTAAATCAATTAGCAGTTCTAATTGTTTTTTTAATATTCTATCCAATTCTTTTGAATAATTCATCTGTTTAGCATGTTGCTTATACTCTTCTTCATCTAAAACCCGATAGTTATTATCTGGGAATACTTTTAAATCTAAATCATAATCAATATATTTCAATGCCTCACCATCATATAAAGTTGGTGAAGCAATATTACAATAATAATAAACTCCTGTTTTACGAATCATACAAATCACATTGTACCACTTATTTTTAGGAAAATAACAGATGGCAGGCTCTCTTGTATGCCACATTCGACCATCAGATTCAGTTACTAAGGTGCGATTATTGATTGCAATAAAATGATCATCATTTTCATCTAAGATGAATCCTTTGGCCCAGCATCGATGAATACTTCCATCGTGCTTATAACAGTGAATTAATACTTTTTTTCCTACCAGAGAATCTGACATCTTTTACTACCTCTCTTTATAACAGTACTATTATACACAAATTACTATCCTTTTTAAAGACAGAAGAAAAGAAAAGTAGCAAGCTACTTTTCTTTTACAGTTTAATCGAAGTATTTAATCGTGGATATATTAAGGCAAATCCGATGTAGCAAATAATTAAAGTTGGTAGGCAATAGGCTAAATTATAACCAAATGAATACCACCATGGATTCATTCCCTCAGGAGCATATGCTCCAAACAGCCATGCTCCAGATAAATAATGTGAGATAAACTTAAGAATCATTACAACAATAATTCCAGGATAAACTACATGACCTTTAATCTCAAAGTTTTTAAAAAATGATGCTATACCAATTACAGCTAGTGGAATTAAATAATCTAAAAATAATGACCATGGCCCCCAATATGTAGCCAACCCTAAAACAAAATGCAGTCCACAGCAGCAGGCTCCAACAACAATACCGTAATATCCACCTAATAAATATGAGGCTAATAGGATCGGTACTAATGACAGCGTAATACTTCCTCCCTGAGGCTGTCCCGGAACGACTTTAAAAGCTAATTCTAAAACTACTTGTAAAGCCATAAACATCGCCATATAAGCAATTGTTTTGGTTGTAATCTTAAATGTTTTGTTTTTCATATTTGTTTTTCCCCTTCCTTATGAAAGAGCCTAACAAAATTAAAAAATGCTTCTTTGCGAACGCAAAAAAGCAAACAATTTTAAATTTGCTCTCTCTACGCTGGCATTACCCAGTTCAGATGATAAGGGATCAGGCTTATGCCCTTCTCAGCAATTTTGCACCCCTGGCTCGTATACTATTATAGATTATCTTATTATAATATCAAGAAAAAAATCATTTTATTGATATTTCTGTAGCTTCTTTTTTAATATAGTAATCCAATAAGATGTTTTTTCCTTCTGCTGCCGAATTAAAAGAATCTAAATTACCAGTAATATACCTTACTGCTTCTTGCCATTCAGACAAAGCGTATGTTTCAGCTCTTAATTCATTTAAAAACTGTAACTGTTCATGGTCAAGCGATAATCTTCCTCTTAAATCAGAAATATAGGTACACTGCATAATATCGGCTATTTTTTCAAGTAGACCCATCGCTTTTCTCCTTTTCTAAAATAAAATATATGCGTTTCTCTCCCTAAACGCATATACCGAAATTCATATGCTTTTATTGCATATAGAGAACGATAAATCAGACAATATCGTTCAAATGTATTAAAATAATATATATGTTTTTATAGTGTGAAATTTGTTATTTTATAATATTTTATTACGAATTTTGACCGCATAATAGATGCTTGATAATCTCTACCTTTTAAGGACAAATAAATGTACTAATGTTATTTTCCATGAGCCCATCTTAAAAAAGTATCCTGTGAAACGCCTAATTCTTTAGCAGCCTGCCGTGAAGCAATTAAATTTTGTTGCCATTGATGCTTCAAAATTTCAAAATTTTCGGGAATTTCTTTGCGAGGGCGTCCAAATCTCACACCACGCATTCGTGCTGCTTCAATCCCTTCTCTTTGACGCTGACGAATATTTTCACGCTCTGTTTGAGCAACGTAAGAAAGAATCTGTAGAACCAAGTCTGCCACGAATGTTCCCGTTAAATTATCACCAGTACTCCGTGTATCTAATAATGGCATATCCAAAACAACAATATTTACATTTTTTTCTTTAGTGATTTTACGCCATTGGTTTTGTATTTCTTCATAATCACGTCCCAACCGATCGATTGATTTAATAACGATTGTATCTCCAGCACGAATTTTCCTTAATAATTTTTGATATTGTGGCCGATTAAAATCTTTCCCGCTTAATTTATCAAGATAAATTTGTTTCCTTGACATTGGATAATTCTCCAAGGCAATCATTTGCCGATCCTCATTTTGTTCTCTTGTTGAAACTCTTGTATAACCATACACTTTGTTTTCCATAATCTTCTCCTTTATAATAAATTATTTCTTCTACAAGTGCAGTATTGCCTAAACTCGTTCAATATTTCGACAATACAACATTTATAAAAAATATTTTTATATTTTATCTAACTTTAAAGTTAAAAATCTACCTATTAATAATAATTTGTATTCTTTTTATCCAATGATTAAAAAAATCTATATTAAAATTAATAAACGTAATGCTTTTATCTAGAAATTTTACAAAATGATGATATAATGACGATAGATTAAGGAGGCTTTATAAAATGGCAAAAATTATTTCTGTAAATGCAGGTAGTTCTTCATTAAAGTTTCAATTATTTGAAATGGATGACGAATCTGTAATTACATCTGGAGTAATCGAAAGAATTGGATTAGAAGATTCAATCTTTACGATTAAATATCAAGGAAAAAAGACTGTTACAACTAACCCAATTAAAGATCATAAAGTTGCAGTACAACTTTTATTAGATACTTTAATTGAAAAAGGAATTGTAAAAGAGTTAAATGAAATCAAAGGTGTTGGGCATCGTGTCGTTCAAGGGGGATCATACTTTGATTCTTCAGCAATCATTGATGAAGATGTTGTTAGTAAAATTGACGAATTAAAATCATTAGCACCATTACATAATCCCGCTCATTTAACTGGATATTATGCATTTAAGGAAGCAATCCCTGAAGCTGGAGCTGTAGCTGTATTTGATACTGCTTTTCACCAAACTTTAGATCCTAAATGCTATATTTATCCAATTCCATATAAATATTATACAGACTATAAAGTACGTAAATATGGTGCTCACGGAACTAGTCATTTCTATGTTTCTCAACGAGCAATCGAAATGCTTGGAAATCCTGAACATTCCAAAGTTATTGTGGCTCATTTAGGAGCTGGTGGATCTTTAACAGCTGTTAAAGACGGTAAATCAGTAAATACTTCAATGGGATTCACTCCACTTGCAGGAATTATGATGGGAACTCGTAGTGGTGACGTCGATCCTTCTGTAATCGATTATTTGATTGAAGAAGTTGGAATGGACATGAAAGAAGTTATTACGATGTTAAATAAAGAATCTGGACTACTTGGTATTTCTGGTGTGTCAAGTGATTTTAGAGATGTTCAAAATGCTGCTTTAGAAGGTAATGAAAGAGCTCAACTTGCAATCGATATTTTCTATCGTCGTGTTATTGCTTATATTGGTCGTTATTTTATTGCATTAGGTGGTGTTGATGCAATTTGCTTTACTGCAGGAATTGGTGAAAATTCATTCTTTGCAAGAAAAGGAATTTGTGATTTATTAAAAGATGCTTTAGGTATCGAACTTGATGAAGATGCAAATGTTAATGGTCAAGGAGATCGTTTAATTAGTACTCCTAATTCAAAAGTAAAAGTATTCGTTATCCCAACTAATGAAGAATTAGTAATTGCTCGCGATACAAAACGTCTACTAAACTTATAAAATAAACATGTAGCATTCCTGCTACATGTTTTAACGTGATGAAAATTAAAAATTTTTTAAAAGCAACGATTCATGAATCACTTTTAACAGGAATCTTGCTTGCTATCGTTGGGGGCTTTTTAGATATTTATACCTATCTTCTAAAAGGCAATGTTTTTGCTAATGCCCAAACTGGAAACATGGTTCTTATGGGACTTAAAATCGCTGAGCAAAACTATTTAGGTGCTTTATATTATTTATTACCAATATCAGCTTTCTTTTTAGGTATTGTTATTAGTGAATACATTAAGCATCGTTTAAGTAATGTCCAATATGTTGAATGGCAACATTTAATCTTAATTATTGAAATTATTATTCTGACGATCATTGCATTCATCCCTAAAGAGATTCCCTATAGTGTTTGCAACGTAACAATTGGTCTAGTTTGTTCTTTACAAGTAAATACATTTAGAACAACTAATGGTTTACCGTATGCCTCGACAATGTGTACTGGGAATTTGAGATCTGCCGGTCAAAAACTATCAGCATATTTATTCGCTCATGATAAAGATGCGTTACATCATTGTTTTCGCTATTTGATCATTATCTTCTTTTTTATCATTGGAGCCATTATTGCTACAGGTTTAATTAATATTTTTGGACAATGTGCGCTGTTATTTTGTTGTATATTACTTTTGATAACTCTACTCATTTTAGTTTATTAGCCTACTTGTTAGGCTATTTTTATTTTAACAAATGCTCTTTTACATACTTTATAATATCATCATGACTGCTCAAAACATCACAAAATGTCTTTCTTAAATCAAGCCGCTGCATATCAACGCAACGTATCTCACTCAACTGTAAACGACTTTTAGTCTTTACGCCCGACATCATCACTTCAATATCCATTTCAAATTCTGGATTAGCACTTGTTCCTTTTATAGAAGTACATGGAATAATCAGCATTTTATAGCCAAGATCCTTTAAAATATAACACCAGTGCCCATCCATTAATTCTTTAGGGAAACCACGTCCGATATTGAAATATGCTAATTGATGAACTTGTGGTCGATTAGAAAGATGATAATATGTACTGTCAATATCACATCCATTTTCTTTAACTAGATGACAATAAAAATATTCTAGTTGATTTGTCAAATGTTTCAATGAACAGCTGTATTTTTCAACGTCATAAATACCTGTTTCTTCTAAATTCTCTAATGATTTACTTATTTCAATTAAATTTTCATGTACACTCATAATTTATCCCTCCTATTATCATTTACTCCTAAACTTGGAAAATCACTTTTATTTTTTACAATTTTTTTTAATTTATTCATAAAATAATTAAAAATTATCAGGAAATGAGTCAATGTAAATAATAAAACTAATTATTTATGCTTTATTTCTTTGCATCTATTATCAAATACTTCATATTATAATATGGGTTGCTTTTTTAATTTTATTTGTATATAATAGCAACTGTTATTAAGGAGACAGAAATACAAAATAGCGCCAGGACTAAGTAATTAGTTGACGAGGGCTAGACTTATCGAAATATTCGGCGGATGGTCTAGAGGTATGATACTACCTAAACAATGAACAAAAATAATGAGTAATCATTAAACAAATTCATTCGGTATCCTCCATTGATAACATAATAACAATTGAATAATCAAAACTATGGAGGAATTTTTATGTGTGGAATTACTGCGTTTTCCGGTAAAGAAGAAGCTTTACCATTCTTACTTCAAGGACTTTCTAAATTAGAGTATCGTGGCTATGATTCAGCTGGTGTAACCCTTGTAGATAAAGATAAACTTTTCACGATTAAAACGAAAGGAAGATTGCAAAATCTCATAGATCGACTAGATCAAGATACTCCAATTGGCTGTGTCGGAATTGGTCACACTCGCTGGGCAACTCATGGAGTCCCATCTAACCTTAATTCTCATCCCCATACCAATAATAAAAACACTATTTCACTAGTGCATAATGGAATCATTGAAAATTATCGAGAATTAAAGGAACAACTAGTAGCTAAGGGGTATAAATTCCATAGCGAAACAGATAGTGAAGTTGTCGTCCATCTACTAGATTCTTACTATGATGGTGATATGCTGAAAGCATTAAAAAAGGTCATTACTCACATTGATGGAAGTTACGCTTTATGCATTGTTTCTACTTTAGAGCCGGATGTAGTTTATGTAACTAAAAAAGACAGTCCATTAGTATTAGGGACAAGTGACTGTGCAAGTTTTGGGGCAAGTGATATTCCTGCTTTATTAGACTACACCAAAGATGTCTATTTTATTGATGATTTTGAAATTGCTAAATTATGTAAAAATAAAATAACTTTCTATGACGCTGAAGGCAACGAAATTCAAAAGGAAATTACACATATCCCTTATGATAATGAAGCAGCTCAAAAAGGCGGTTACGATACTTTCATGTTAAAAGAAATTCACGAACAGCCATATGCTATTAGTGAAACTTTAAGAGGCCGAGTTGAAGGTAATGATCGAATTATTTTGCCTGAACTAGAAATATTGAAAGAACGTTTTACAACTTTTAATAAAGTATATTTTGTCGCTTGCGGAACTGCATATCATGCTTGCCTTTCAGGAGCCAATATTATGGAACGCTTAACTGGTATTCCTACTTTTACCCAAGCCGCTTCAGAATTTAGATATGGTGACCCTATCATTGATGAAAAAACTCTGTGTATTTTTGTCTCACAATCGGGTGAAACTGCAGATACCATGGCTGCTTTACGTTTAGCAAAAAATAAAGGTTGTACTACGATTGCCGTAGCTAATGTTCTTGGCTCAACTATCTCGCGTGAAGCTGAAGCAACAATTTATACTTGTGCAGGACCAGAAATTGCTGTAGCAAGTACTAAAGCCTATACTACGCAAGTTATTGTCTTATTATTATTAGCAATGTATGTTGCACAGACCCTAGGAAAAGAAAATGATATCTATAAAGACATTATTAACGGAATTGCTAAATTGCCTAAACAAATCGAAAATATTTTAAAAGATGAACCACTATTTGAAAAATATGCGAACTATTTAAAAAATCAAAAAGATGCCTACTATATTGGGCGAAGTTTAGATTATGCTTCCGTCCTAGAGGGTGCTTTAAAACTAAAAGAAGTATCATATATCCATGCTGATGCTTATATTGCTGGTGAATTAAAGCATGGTCCAATTGCTTTGATTGAAGAAGGCAGTGTAGTAATTGCAGTTGCTACACAACCACATATAGCTTCAAAAACAATTAGCAATATTCAAGAAACAATTGCTCGAGGAGCAAAAGTCATTTTATTTACATTAACCGGTGAAGATGTTGGAAATGTTGATGAAACTTATTACATGCCCGATGTAAATCCAATTTTACAAGCAGTATTAGTTGCAATCCCACTGCAGTTAATCAGTTATTATGCCGCTAAACTTAAAGGTTGTGATGTTGATAAACCTCGTAATTTAGCTAAATCAGTAACAGTTGAATAAATATATAAGAGCGTTGTTATCACGCTCTTTTTGTTTTCCAAGACATAAGCCACTAACAATCTATTCCCCTTGCATATCTTATAGTATGGAAGGAGATGAAACCCATGAATTCATGTAATCGAGATTTTTGTATCGATGACTGCTGCATGGACAATTGCTGTATTGAAGGTTGTTGCGTTGATGAACGTTGTGCCTTAGCGGCTGTTTTACAATCAGTTGCAATGCAAGAAGGTGCCTTAGCTGCAATTTTATGTGCTGAAAGTGAAAAAATTAAAAAAGCAGTATGTTTAGCTAAATGTATCGATGAATTAATTGCAATCAATGAATCAGCAGCACAGACAATTGGTACTGTAAAGGAACTAGAAAACGCATTAAAAGAAAAAGCCTGTTGTGCTATTGAAGCATTACAAGACCTACGCAATAATGATTCTTGTAAATAAAAACTAGTCTCTGGAATCTTCCAGAGACTTTATAAATTTAATAAATTAGTAGCAATCGTAAAATAGATCAACAATGACAAAGCATCAACGATCGTAGTGATAAACGGGCTAGCCATCACAGCGGGATCAAAGCCTAATTTATCAGCTAAAATTGGTAAAGTGCAGCCAACGATTTTAGCAATGATTACAGTAACTATCAAAGTTAGACAAACTACAGCAGCTATCATGATTGAAACATGATCAATAATCATCATTTTAATAAAATTACATGCTGCTAAAGTAACCCCAACTAAAATTGCAACTCTAAATTCTTTAAAAACAATTTTGACGATATCACTATGTTTGATTTCATCTAGTGACAAAGCCCGAATAATTGAGACAGAAGCTTGCGAACCTGAATTACCACCAGTATCCATTAACATTGGAATAAAAGCCGTTAAAATCACAGAGCCCGCTAAAGCATGCTCAAATCCTTGAATGATTTTTCCAGTAATAGAAGCTGAAATCATTAATAACAAAAGCCACGGTATTCTTTTTTTAAATGTTTCAAACGGGCCATTTTTAATATAAGGCTTGTCTGACGGTACCATTGCGGCCATTTTTTCGATATCTTCAGTTGTTTCTTCCTGCATGATATCAACAATATCATCAACTGTAATGATTCCAACTAAACGATTTTCATTATCAACCACAGGCATTGAAGTTAAGTCATATTTTTGAAAATCATGTGCTACATCCTCTTGATCCTCCATCGTATGAACTGTAATAAGATTATCGTTCATAATCTCCTCAATCAAAGCACTTTGTGATGATAAAACTAACTTTCTCAAAGTAACAATTCCCAAAAGATGACGAAAATTATCGATTACATAACAAGTATTGATTGTTTCTTTATCTACTCCAATACGTCTAATTCGTGCAATCGCTTCCTTAACTGTCATATCTGCACGTAAATCAACAAAATCGATATTCATATTACTACCTGCAGAATCTTCAGGATAGCGTAATAAATGATTTATATCACGACGAGTCTCAGGATTGGAAGCAGCAATAATTCGCTTCACAACATTAGCGGGTAACTCTTCAAGAAGTTCCATTACGTCATCTGAATAAAGATCATTAATAATATTCTCTAACTCTTTATTGGTTAACGAATCTATTAACGCATGTTCTCTGTCGCTTGACATATATGCAAAAATATCTGCAGCATCATCTTTTGGCAATAATCTAAATATACGTATCATATTTTCATCAGAAAAACCTTCGAGCATTTCGGCAACATCCACATCGTTCATTTCTTTTAAGATTTCTTTAATTTCCTTATATTTCCTTATTTCTAATAATTTTTCAATTAATTTAATTTGTTCCATTCGACTTTCCCCGTTTTTCATATCATTATTAATTATACCAAAGAGTATATGCTGATGAAAGACAAAAGGAAGATACCCACATCTTCCTTCGGTTTCTATTAAAATAATTTTTGTGGATAAACACCGACAGCTGTTAATTTTTGAATACTTTCAATAACTGTTTGTTTATCTTCTTTATATGTAACTCCAAACCAATTATCTAACGATTTTAACACAGTCACTTCAACCTGATTTTCTTTTAATAGTGAACCTATAATAGTTGGTAATAGATACTCATCTTTAAAATTATCATTCTCTAATTGAGATAAAAACAATTTGAACTTAGAATCTAAAATATCAAATATTTCTGGTTGTAGAGCCCACATATTCATTGATACCGGTACCTCGAGATCAAGTTCAATAATTTGATTTTCTTTTTTAACAAATGCACAATTATCACCTTTTTCAATATTATGTGTCTCAACAATATCACAAAGATGATTGTTTTGATCAACCGTGCACACCCCACGTGTTACACCACCATTATCACTCAAAGTATTTTTAAGTACAAAACTAACCATCGCAATCTGTTGTTTAGCCGTATTATCATGATTTTCATTTAAGTATTTATAAGCTTCTTCGTATGCCTGTTTACCATAATAGTCATCAGCATTAATAACTAAAAATGGTTCATTAATTACATCCTTGCAACATAAAATTGCCTGCCCTGTTCCCCATGGTTTTGTTCTTTGTTTAAATGTTTCTTGGTATTCGTCAGGAATATTATCTAGTTCTTGAAAAACATATTCAACATCAATAATTTGTTTGATTCGTGATCCAATCACAGCATCAAATTCTGCTTCTAAATCCTTACGAATAACGAAAACTACTTTATTAAAACCTGCCTTTTTAGCATCATAAATGGAATAATCCATGATTATTTCACCATTTGGTCCTACTGGTGCCAATTGTTTAATGCCACCTCCAAAACGACTACCAATTCCGGCCGCCATAATAACCAATGTAATATTCTTCATAAAGTCCCTCATTTCTAAATATTCTTCATTAATTATACACTATCTTTAACTATTTTAATAGTTATTGTAATAAGCAAATCGCAGCAAACAAATTAAAGTAGTATTAGTATCAATATTTTGTTAGAATGAATATCATGGAGGGGGATTATGCAGACTTATCTATTATCAAGAAAATATTTTAAATTAGCATTTATTATTTATGCTTTTATCAATACACTTGCCCTAGGTTACCTAGGTTTCAATCTTAATATTTTGTTATTTATCATGATTGGATGGGGAGGACTTATCATTGGATGGGACTTTTATCAAAAACAAATTAATTACCATGATATTAAATTTATTTTAATTATTACCTATGGCCTAATTTTGTTCCTTGCAACAGCGATCAATCCATATAGTAATTTAAAATCATATTTAATTGCACTTTTACAGCTAATGATCTTTTTTTTAATCTACGGGAATCAAAAAAGTTTTTCATCAAACAATATCTACGATGAATTAAAAAGTATTATTCCTCTGACCAACCTATTAACCGGTCTAGCTGGAATCTGTTCTTTAATAATGTATTTATTTAAATTCTCGAAAATTCAAAATGGATGGCCAATCGGATTAGTAGGAAATCGATTATTTGGTGTATATTTTAATTGTAATCCTGCAGCCTTTTTGAGTGCAATTACTATTTTATTAGCACTTTATGCATTAAAAAACGAATATACACATCCACGATTATATAAACTAAATATCATTGTCCAACTATTATATATTATTTTGACTCAATGCCGAGCAGCTCTAGTTATTTTGGCTGTCATTTTGACTGGTTTAATATATACTTATTTTTTTAAAGATTGTTATTATTCAAAGTTAAAGAAATATCTATTTTCTTTAGGTCTTTCTATCATTATTTTCATTACTAGTATCATCACCGCTAACGGTCTATCATATTTAAGTGGTAATCATCACGAAACAAGCAGCCGTTTTCAAATTAATAAAGTAATTGAATCAATTGAATTGTTTTTTCAAGGAGATTTTCAGCCAAGTTTAGATCAAATTAATCAGATCAGCAGTGGACGTATTGAATTATTTAATACTTCAATTGAAATTTGGCAAACCAACCCTATTTTAGGAATTGGTGCCGGTAATTTTCAAACTATTGGTAGGCACCTGACCAACAGTAATGTTGTCAAACAAATCCAGGTTGTTCATAGTCATAATGTCTTTTTGGAAACTCTTGTAACAACTGGAATCGCTGGAGCGAGTCTATTTATAATATTTTTTATTGCTTCATTTAAATCTATTCTAAAATTATTTAAAGTAAAACAGCAAAGTTCCAATTATCTAAAGATAATGATTTTTACATTAATTGTTGTTAGTGAATTTATTGGCGGAATGTTTGACTATGGCGTTTTTTATGTTTATTCTTTATCAGCAACTCTTTGTTGGTTATTTCTTGGTTATCTACATGATTATCATTAAAAAAGCTTATTCAAAATAAGGGTGAACCCTCTCTTAAAAGCTGAGTTGAATTCAATTCAGCTTTTTTGTAAAGAAAAAAGACGCCAAAGCGTCCAATTATTTTCTTAAACCTAAACTTTCACATAAAGAAGAATATCTTTCAATATCTTTATTTTTTAAATATTTTAATAAATCTCTTCTTCTACCAACTTTTTTTAATAATCCTCTATTTGAATGATTATCTTTTGGATGTTGTTTGAAATGTCCATTTAATTTGTTGATATCTGCTGTTAATACTGCGATTTGTACTTCTGGAGATCCTGTATCTCCTTCTTTAGTAGCATATTTTTGCATAATAGCTGTTTTTTCTGCTTTAGTTAACATTCTAATTATCCTCCTGTTGTTTAACTTAGCTAACTCCAAGCTATACGTCGAGTACTCGTATATCCTAGACGTTGCCGCGAATAATATTCTATCAAATATCTTCTTAAAGTCAAGTTAAATCACTAAATATTTAAATAAACTTATTTCTTTTTATAATTCCCCGATTGATAACTGCTAAGATTGTAAACTCTTTATCTATGACAACAATATCACCCTGATAACCAATTTCTATCTTCCCCTGCTTTAATCCATATAATTTAGCTGGATTAACTGCCGCCATTAGTACGGCATCATCGATTGAACAGTCACAATAACGCATCATATTAGCACAAGCTTCATTTAACCCTAATGTGCTTCCTGCAATTCTACCAGTTTCTTTGACTGTAGCATGTCCCCCGACAATTACAATATCTTTACCAGAAAAATGATATTGCCCATCTGGCAATCCCTTACAGGGATTAGCATCAGTAATCAAAATAATTCGCTCTTTTCCAATTGCTTTGTATGTCGCACGAATAACATCTTCATCAATATGAAAGCCATCCACGATAAGCTCACACATTAAATCTGATAAAATTGCACCAGTTACAACTCCAGGGTCACGGTGCAAATGCTGTGACATTGCGTTATAAAGATGAGTAATTCCTTTTGCACCGTATGCTTGTGCCTTTTTTACCTCTTTAGCACTTGCACTTGAATGCCCCACATTCATCACATAGCCATGGTTACTTGCATAATTGATTAATTCTAAAGCATTAGGCAGCTCGGGGGCAATTGTCATTGCATTCACTTTTCTGCAAGTTGAAATATACTGATTAAATTCATCAAAATTTACTAAACGTAAATGTTCTTCTTTCATTACACCTTTATTCTTAATATTTAAATACGGTCCTTCAAGATGAACACCAATTAAATTATCTGGGGTATTTCCTTCATACATTTGTAAAAGATTCAATGTGTCGTGATGGCTTTCACAAACAATACTAGCGTTAAAACCAGTAACTCCCTCATCTAATAAGCTATCACTGATTATTTCTAACTCCTGCTTTGATGAATACTTATTAAAATCATATCCCATCGCCCCATGTGTATGGGTATCCAAAAGACCAGGAATAATATAATTATTTTGAACATCAATAACACTATCAGCTTCTAATCCTTCATAATCTTTATAAATACCTGTAATCTTTCCACCTTCAATCATCACCGCACCGTTATTAAGCCGTTTAATTCCATCAAGAATCACAATTCCATTTTTAATTAATGTTTTCATATCATGTCCCCTTTTTCCGTATAAATACATATGTTTCCACATCTGATAATGCTTCACAATATTGATAACCTAAATAATTAAATTGTTTTACTGCCTCAAATGAATCAATTCGATTTTCAATTAAATAACGAACCATTTGTCCTCTTGCCATCTTTACATAAACACCTATTTCCCTATACCCTTCATCACTCTCCTCTTTAAAGTGGCATTTAACATATTTTATGCTAGATGTTAAATATTTTTTTATGATTTTAGTATATTGTTTTGCCCCAAGATCTAGTATTTGATTATCATCTTTTGTCAATTCATCATAAATTCGACTGTTCCAAAACTCATATAAACTTTTAAATTTTTCTGTCTTTACTTTATTATTTAATTCTAAACGATATGGCACAACACCATCGAACGGTCTTAAAATACCATAAAATCCAGATAAGATGCGTAAATGTTGTTTTGTATATTCATAATCATCATCAGTTAAAACATGAGCTGCCGTATTAGTATATTGAATTCCTTCATAAGCTAGCAGTGCTGGAACTGTGTCCTTTTTTAGATCCATCATCTGATAATTCAAGTATGCAATTTGAGCAATTTGATCATTGCAACCTAACATCTTTTTTACTTCATCGACTTTTAGTGTCTTAAGAATTCCTAGCAGTTCCTCCGTTTGTGGCAAAAAAACAGGTAAACTTTCTACGTCTATATAATCAATATTATCGTTCATCCGTTTAGCTGGAGTAATTACAATTTTCATTTAATTTCCTTATTATAACTATCTTTAAGATAGTAGCGTCTTTTTCCCTTTGTCTTATTTTTATACTCAATTGCAGCTTTTGGACAAATACTGATACATGCCATACACTGTGTACAATGTTTATCCCAAATAGGTCTAGAATCAACTAGACTAATGTTCTTTAATGGACAAGCATGGATACATTGACCACAACCAATACAAGTATCTTCAACATGAAATCCTTTAGCCCTAACAAACATTGGATAAAAAAGCCTATTGACTATGCCACTATTAAATCGTCCTATAAACGTAGGTTTAGTTTCTAAAAAATATTTTCCTGCTTTGATTTCAGCTGCTAGTAAAAGTGCAGTTTCTACACCATGTGAAATAATCACTTCTGGATTTTCTGGTGCCTTAAACATAGTAATAAAATTTTCTGGCATAACAATCTCTCCGACTCCCATTAAAATCATATTTTTTTCATTACATAAACGGTTAATATATTTAGCAGCATTTCCAATATCTCCACCACATGTCATTATAAAATAAATTTTAGTTCCCGAAACAAAATAAAATGATTAGTCCGAATAAATTGCTCCACTACCCGAGGAATACGCCACGCATATGTAGGGCAAACAATAATATACTGCTGCTCTAATGAAACAATTAAATTATTTTTTAAACATTCATTGATAGAAACTAATTTATCTTCAATCACTGAATTAATTACCTCTGCAATATATCGGCTATTTCCAGTCCCGCTAAAATACAAAATCATTAAGCAATCTTCCTTTCATAAATATTTTCATATCTTCCCGAGCACGTTTTTCCACAATCAATTATTTTAAATCCAAATTTTTCATATAAACCAAATTCACTACTATGTATATATATTTTTTTAAAACCCATTTTTCTTGCACATACAATAATTTCTTTAATCATCACTTCACTTAAACGTTGACCACGGTAATTCGGATTCACATAGATATAGCCAATAAAAGGCTGATAGCCACTATTATCTATACTATCACTTTCAACAAAAGTCGAAAAACCAACAATTTTATTATCATACCAAATCCCAACTACACACTGCCATTTAGTAAAATACCCTGTCTTCATTTTATTAGCCAAAGATTTACCAGCACGCCAAGAACAATTTTGAACATAGTCAATCATTGTATCCCAATATTCATCCGTACTTTTTAAAAATTTAATTTCTATCATTAAATCCCTCCCATCAAAAAAAGAAGATCTTATCAATCCTCTTTATTATAACATCATATAGATTGCTTGGGAAACACCGTCTTCTTCACATGCTCCAACTACCTGATAAGCCATTGCTTTAATTGTCTCATTAGCATTACCTGGCGCAAAAGAATACTTAAACCGCTCAAATAATGTAATATCATTGAGACCGTCACCTAAAACCATTACTTCATCTTTTGAATAACCTAATTCTTCAATAACATTTTCCAAAATCAATCCTTTTTGAGCTGCCTTATCGGTAACTTCAATATTATCATCAAATGATGATAAATAAGCTATCCCCTCAATTTCCTGAAGTTTTTCTTTAGCTTTTTCAATTAATGATACATCATTATTAAATGCTTCAACCTTAATAATATCAATTGAAGAATTAATAAAATCATCTAAGTCACCTATTTTTTTTAACTTCATACACGCCATATCTTGATTACAGCCATCATCTAAGTAGTCCTCTCGTTTGCGCTTGAACTGAACAACACAGCGATCAATAAAAGCATCACGAACAACATTTGGCTCAGCTGTTGAATAAAAACCATTCGCAGTAAAAATCATATAATGAATCTTTAGTTCATCAAATATTTGTAAAACTTGTTTAAAACATTTTTTAGGAAAATATGCACTTGATAAAATTTCTCCATTTTCATTACAAAATTGTGCTCCATTTCCTAAAATGCTAAAACATTTTAAATCATGTGCCTCTAATATCCCCTTAAGGCTTGAATAATCACGCCCGGTAGCAATTGCAAATTGCACTCCTTTACTTTGAGCATACCTAATTGCTTCAATATTTCCCTTTGAAATTGATGAATCATGCGCCAATAGTGTTCCATCCATATCTGATACAATTAATTTTATCATTTTTCATACCTCATACCTTTAATAAAGTTTATAGTTCTATTGTATCTAATCTTTTGAAACATTAAAGATATTTTCTCAATTAGAAATCTTTATCTAAAAAACCGTTAAAATTATCTTAACGGTCATGTTTTAATTTCTATTTTAAAGTATTAAAAACAATTCGGTTACGACCTTCTTTTTTCCCTCGATAAAGATTATCATCAATTAAATTGATCAATTCATCAAGATCATTGTATTCATTAGAATCCGCTAAGCCAAATGTCATTGTAATCTTAACTTTGTCATCTTTCCAATAAATACTCTCTTGATAAATCTGTTCTTGTAAGATTTCTAAATGCTTAAAAGCCTGATACCGATCCATATCTTCATAGATCAAGACAAATTCTTCACCACCCCATCTAAATACAAATCCCAGGTGTTCCATATGGGTCGAAATAACTTTAGCAAGTTGACGTAAAGTTTCATCACCTGCTTGATGACCATATGTATCATTAACATATTTAAAAAAATCAACATCTCCCATTGCCACTGCAAAAGAAGTGTTCTTTTGTTTTACACGCTGAATTAAACTCGCTAAAACCACATCACAACTATGGCGATTATGTAATCCCGTTAACGGATCTTTTCCAACTAAATCACTAAGAGACTCTTTCATCATAACCGCAAAACGCCCCATATCACCAATTTCATCATGACGCTGTAATACGTATGGATCTATTTCAGTCGTCAAATCTCCATTTGCTACTGCTCCTAAAAAATGTTTTGTTGTATTTAAAGCAAAAATCGTTTTTTTACTATAATAATAAGATACAATAATTGCAATTATCATAATTGTAACGATTGAAAGAGAAACAAGATAAATATTATGCATAATATGATTCATAACATCAGCACGTGGACGCCCCATAAAAAGCATTCCAACGACGTGCTGATCAGTATTTTTTACGGGCATGTAAAAACCAAAATAACTACTATCATTAATTACAACAGAATCTGAAAAAAATTCTTTATCATTATTTAAAACTGTTTCGATAACTTCATCTGGTGCAATCGTATCAACAACTCTTTTGCCATCTTCTTGACGAATTGTTGTTAGTATGCGTTTATCTTGATAAAACAAAGTTGCATCGACCCCGGTATTATTTTTAATTAAATCCACCAAATTAAAATCATTTTGAATATCTTCTGTTCCCTTATATAAATGGTTATTATTTAAGTAATAATCACCTGGATATTGCATGTCAAAGTCTTGATATGATACTCTAGCCAAATCTTCAAGATTATTAGCAACTTCGCCCTTTAAGGCAGTATAAATTAAACTTGAGGTTATAAAGATTACAAACATTCCTAAAATCAGTATCGGTATTACAGCTAACGACATTACATTTATCGCAAATTTTCTCTTTTTTCGTTTCATTTTTTTATCCCTATAAATGATTATTTCTGTTTGGTTTGTTGGTATCTTTAATAATTGTATCACACAAGCCATATTAGGTAAAATCAAAAATAAAAGCATGGTTTCAACCATGCTTAGCTATAACCTTAATTTAATATATTTTATCTGCAATCGCAATCACTAAAAAAATATTTTATTTCCATAAATAATCTAGATATATTTGATTTTCTAACTGCCAGGATGCTTCATTATGCTGACCTTTTTCCACAACATTTATATAACTAGATGCATTACTTTCAATCAGTCTATCATTAAAATATAAGATATTATTCAACATCCATTGAATCCCATTTTTCCCTTTGACCTCATCAGTTCCAAAACTAAAGTATACCCGCGTATCTTCCATGATTTTAGCTTGAGTATATTCATTTTTCAATTCTTCCATACACATTGAAATCGATGGCGATATACAAGCTGCTTTTGAAAAATACTTATTGTAATAAATAACAGTATAAAACGCCATTAATCCCCCCATTGAACTTCCAGCAATGCCTGTGCATTCACGAAACGGATAAGTGCGATACTTTTGATCGACGAGAATCTTTAATTCGTTAACAACCCAATCCATCAATATCTTTCCTTGTCCATTGAGATGACCAAAATATTTACTTTCTATTTGATAGGGACAATATTCACTTAAGCGTTTTTGTCCTTCATGATTACATTCAATTCCTACAATAATCAACTTTTTATCATAGGTATCAAGAAATTCCTTTAGTCCCCACGATTTTCCATAAGTAGCATCATGGTCATAAAATAAATTATGTCCATCAAACATATACATCACTGGATATTGTTCATCACTATCATAATAATCTTCTGGTAAATATACATGGATTGTTCGCTCTAATCCAAGTGGTGTGATTACTATATCAAACTTTTCAACCATAATGTTTCCTCACGCAATAGCTTTAATAACCAAAAATTGCTACTGCTGCTTTCATTTTTTCAATAATCTTAACATTGAATGGGCAATTTTTTATACATACCCCACATTCAATACATTCACTTGCATGATGAGCTAAAACTTCATAATGTTCTCTAACTGTTTCTGGTACTTCCCCTTGAGCAACACATAAATCTGCAAATTTATTTACATCAGCTATATTAATGCATTTGACACATGGAGCACAATGTCCGCAATATACACAATTTCCTTCAAATGAATGTTTTGGTATATTAGCTAAAACATTAGCAAAATCTTTTTCTACCATACTTGCATCTTCATAAGCTAATGCCTCCATCATCTCTTTAATACTATGACTTCCTGCCATGATCGAAGCTACTCCCGGTCGCGTTAAACAATAATGAATACACTGTAACGGTGTCATTTTAACCTTAAACGGCGATAACTTTTCATCTAATAAATCTCCCCCTCCAAATGCTTTCATCACAGTTAATGCAACTCCTTTAGTTTGGCACAATTCATACAATTCTTGACGGACTGGATCAATATTAAAAAGCGGTTCCGCATACCTTTCATCATCCCACAAATCATCAACATTTTCAGATGGAGGCAACATATCATAACAAGGATTAATTGAAAACAGTATTACATCAACTAATCCTGTCTTAACAGCTTCAATTGCAATAAGTGGATTATGAGAACTAATTCCAATATGTTTAATAATTCCACGTTTTTTTAAATCCTTTACATACTCAATTACTTCACCATTAAAAACTTCTTCGAAATCTTTTTTAGCATCAATGTAATGGATCATTCCAATATCAATATAGTCAGTCTGCAGTCTTGCCAGCAAATCTTCAAACCCAGCTTTTACTTCATCCATTTTACGAGTTCTCAAATACTGTTCATTTTTCCAAAAAGTACATATATGCCCTTCAATAATCCACTTTTCACGGTTACCAGCTATCGCTTTACCAAAAGCACTCCGCCCATGTGGGTTTGATGAAAAAAAATCTATAAAATTTATTCCCATTTTTGAAGCCTGAGCAACAAATTTCTTAACTTGATCAGTATCCATTTTCATAAATCCTTCACAGCCTAAACCTATTTCACTAACTTTTAAACCTGTTCTTCCTAATTCCCGATATTTCACTTTTACCACCTCAAAATACATTGTACTACCTAAAGTGAACTTTAGGTCAACCATTATTTATGATAAAAGGATATATTTCTGTAAACTATCGTCTACAGAAAAGACATAAAATATAAAGGAATGCTATCAATATATTATTTTTGTACGAAAAAAATGTATTAGACACGGAAATAATTTTTTACAGAAGAACACTATTAAAAGCGATAGTTCAATTTATTATTAAAAACAAATATCATTTACATATAGAAAAAGTCATGAATGTTTATTCATGACTTATCATTTTCGTATTTTTAATAAGAGATTAATACACCCTTAATTATTAGGTAATTTCATCGAGCTCTGTAAATCATTATACCATAAACTATCATTGAACCAAATGTAATAATTAGAAAAAGCGGTGTAAACCATTTTGGCAAATTAATCAGCAAAGTCGTATACAGTGTTAAAAACATAAATATTGTGGTGATACATAATTTCAGGGTTACTATCATTCCTTTTATTAATTGATAAACATGTTTTTGATTTTCCTTAGTAATAGCTACACCAGTATTCCACGTTTTAGGAAAATGTTCTATTACTGATAATCCCGCAAACATTATGATTCCAACAAAATAAACTATCCATAGCCCTGACTTACTTGTCCATCGATTGATTACTCCAGCACTATCATAATGTCCTGGAATTTGATCCGAGATCATCGTCCAATTAGTTACCAAAAAGACTAGTGTTCCTGTCAATATTATTATACAAAGAAGATTTACTATTTTATGATATCTAGTTGAAGGCACTTTAATTTCATCCATTTTAATCACCTCTTACAAACAATATTATACTCCCTTGAAATATCACTTTCATCATTAATGATAAGTCATCATCTTATTTTAAAGAATACTGAAATACTGCAGTGCTTTTAAAATTCCATCTTCGTCTACATCAGCAGTCACATAATCAGCAATTTCTTTAACTTTATCATTACCATTTTCCATTGCCACTGATAATGCCACATGTTGTAACATCTCAATGTCATTCCCACCATCACCAAAAGCCATTGTTTCATTACGATCAATATGGTAAAAATCTAAAAACTTATCAATTCCATTTTGTTTTGTTCCTCCTTTGGGAGAAACATCACAAAAAAGTGGATGCCATCGCGCAGAAATACAATTAGGCATAATCTGCATTAATTTTTGTTCTTCCTGCTCATCAATAAAGCACATACATTGATAAATTTTTTTATTAACTACATCACTACAATCACCAGCTGGATGATCATCATTCAAAGTAATGCGATGAATTTCATCAACTCGAGCATCACGAAGATTAAAATATTTATTATGTTCTTCCGTGAACCCACATGGAAAAGGATGGTCTTCTAAATAATTCAAAAGTTTCTGTAAATCATCTCGTTTAATTGTATTTTCATATATTATTTGATTATCAACATAACAATACTGACCATTTAAGGTTATATAGCCATCAAACTCAATCTCATCTAAAATATCTAAACCATCCTTTCCCCGTCCTGTAGCAACAAAAATTTTGATTCCCTTTTCTTTTAGCTTCTTTAACGACTCGATAGTTGAGGCAGGTATTTGATGATTTTTAAAACTCACTAGTGTTCCATCAATATCAAAAAATATCGCTTTTATCATTTCTGTTTCTCCTTTTACTAATTAATATGAGTATATCATTTGTAATTATAATATAAATACTATTTTTATTAACTGAAGTCTAAAACAAAGGAGTTAACTCCTTTGTTTACTACTGCTCAAAAATTCTTTTATAGCAGTGGATGCTGCCACGGCATTTGATAATAACGAAGGATGCTTACCCGTTGGAAAGATAATCATTTTAACAGGTGGATGCTCGTATATAATTTTTTCATATTCTTCTATGATATCACTGTGTAACATCGCATCCTTCCCACTAGTAATTAACAACAATAGTACCTTTAAAGTATTTAAAGGTACTTCTACGGTAAACCTAAATCAATTCGTCTTAACAGTGCCTCAGTATCTTGATTCACTAAAGTCTCCCAATTATCACTTTGACACCATTGATAAAATTGTCTTGCTGCAAGATTGTTTATTGCCATGACTCACTCCTCGATTAATGCTTTGGCAAATCCCCGACGAAGAGTTCGCCCATCAAAACTATCTGCCACTACACAAGTGATTAAATCTGAGCGTCTTAATGCAGCATTAACTGCACCCCAAACACCTCCACTTGTTTCGATTAAAGTAACATCTTTAATATTTAAGGATTCTAATAAAGCGATTACCTGATCAGCTTCTTGTCACCATAAGTCAGTAGGAAACCTCGCTATTCACTGTAATTTACCATGTCCTAAAAAATCAATTAAAATAAGTTTATACTCATCTTGATATAGTGATAAAATTTATTCAAACATTCCAGCTGATGCTGTATTTCCATGCAAAAACAATAGCGGTTACTCTTCCCCTAACATCTGACAATAAACATTTTTTTCTTGTATTTAAAATATATCATATTCTGCCTCCTGAATTTTTTATCGAGCAAGGCTATAAACAGTAAAGCCCTGCATGCTACTGTTTAATCCAGATCCCCATTCCCATCGCTCCTTTTTGAACAAATTTTATATACATTTATCATATCATCTTATTTTATCTTCCACAAACGAAACACCTGTTCAACAGTAGCTATTAAATTATTTTTAGCATTACTGCTCTCCATTGCTTCCTCTAAAGTTGTAACACCACGAACAATCGGAAAATAAGCATCGATACCTTGGTGATTACATTCATTAGCATCCGCTGTCACACTTCCAGCAAAAGCAATTACTGGCTTATGATACTTCTTCGCTAATTTAGCAACCCCTATTGGAGCTTTACCCATAGCTGTTTGAAAATCAAGACGCCCTTCACCAGTAATAACAATATCAGTATCCTTTATATATTCTTCTAATCGTGTTTCTTCTAAAACAATTTTAATACCTGATTCTAATTGTGCATTTAAAAATGTCAAAAATGCAAAGCCTAGACCACCGGCAGCTCCAGTACCGGGTAGTTCCGGATCAGCGTTAGGATATTTTAATTTCGCTAATTTAGCATAATCATTAAGCCCCTTATCCATTTTTTTTATCATTTCAGCAGTCGCCCCTTTTTGCGGTCCATAAACAGCACTACTCCCTAGTTTACCACATAGCGGATTATTAACATCACAAGCAATTTTAAAAGTACACTCGTTCAACGAAGAAACAACCCCACTGTCATCGATTTCAACTAATTGTTCCAGTCCTTGTGCTCCATATGTTACTTGATTTCCATATTTATCTAAAAAACGGTAACCTAGTGCCTGTAACATTCCTATTCCTCCATCATTTGTGGCACTACCGCCAATCCCTATAATAAAATGCCGACATCCCATTGTAATTGCATCAGCAATAATTTCACCAACACCGTAAGTTGTTGTCAGTAAGGGATTTCTCTGATCTGGAGCTACCAAAGTAATTCCTGCAGCACTCGCCATTTCAATAACTGCCGTCTTCGTTTCTGTAATAATTCCATATTGACAAACTACTCTAGTGCCTAATGGCCCCGTAACTTCAAGAGAACGCATATTTCCATCCATACCCTCGGTTAATGCCTCAACCGTTCCTTCTCCACCATCAGCTAGTGGGCTTACTATTACTTTTGCATCATCATATACATGCTCTATTCCTGCTTTGATTGCTTCTCCAGCTTCAATTGAAGATAAACTTCCTTTTAACGAATCGATCGCAATAACTATTTTCATTATTTTATCCCCCTTGTTTTTCTTAGTTATAATATAACAAATTATTTTTATAAATAATATGTTATAATTAACATGTTATTTAAATAAAATGCATATTTATTTAGTACTTATACCAAAGGAGGATTATATGTATATTAATAACCAATTAGCTACTCAAATCGTTGAAACAGTTAAAGATATTTGTGACCACGATATTAATTTTATTGATTGTCAAGGAATTATCTATGCCAGTACAGATATAAAAAGAATTGGTTCCTTCCATGAAGCTGGTCTTTTAGCCATCAAGGAGAAAAGAATTATCGAAGTGTATGATGATACTAGTTTTAATGGTAGTCTTCAGGGAGTTAATTTACCAGTCTATTACCACGATCAAATTATTGCTGTTATTGGAATCAGTGGTAAAAAAAATATGCCTATTTAGCACAAAAAATCACAAATCTATTAATTCGAGAAAAAGAGCTGAATGAATTTAATCGTAGCCAGGCTGAAAAAATGCATTATCTGTTACAATCATTACTAGACCAAGAAAACCTTGACTCCCAATATTTTTCAGATATGTTAAAATATTTTCAGTTAGATTTAAAAAACAATTATCGTCTTTTGATTATTTTAGCAAAACGGCTCGTAAATGAGCAGTCTATTATCCAAGAACTTCATAGCTTAGCCATTCCGGTATATCACTATCAGTACCCCAATCGTTTTCTAGCAATAATAGATGCTGATTACTTTAATAGATGTGAATATAAGCTCAAAAAACTTGCCGGTAATCAGGTTTCAATAGCTGTTGGTAAACAAATTCCTTTAATAAAACTTAGTGAATCTTATCATTCTGCCTTAATTGCTCTAAGAAATATTCAAGACCATCAATATATTAACTATGATGTGTTAACACTTGAAATTATTCTTCAATCAATATCCATTTATGACAAAAAAGACTATCTAAATAAAACAATTGCAATGTTATCATTAGAAGATTTAAATTTATTACACATATATTTTGAAGAGGATATGTCCTTATTAAATACTGCTAATCGTCTTTTTATCCATAAAAATACATTACAGTATAAATTAGATCGTATCCATAAATTATGTGGTTATAATCCACGAAAATTTCGTGATGCTAATATTTTATATTTAGCTTTAAAATTAAAATAACAAAAATTAGTATATTACTATTTTTTATTCTTCATGATATTGCCAATTCCAGTCACCATGATAAATCATCCGTTTGTTCATTCCGCCATCAATCGTAATCGTTTCTCCGGTAATAAAATCTTGCCCACATAAAAATAAAACCATTTTAGAAATATCCTTTGGTGTTCCTACTTTCCCAGCCGGTAGAGAAGCCTTATCAAGTTCACCAAAATTTTCTATTTCATCAACATTGATCCATCCGGGAGCAATACAATTAACTAATACGTTAGGACCCAGTGATATCGCTAATGCATGTGTTAAAGCTACGATTCCACCTTTTGCACTGGCATATGCCTCACTATCGGGCTCTGACTGAAACGCTCGTGAAGAAGCAATATTAATAATCTTTCCTTTATTTTTAATTAATTCTTCTTTACACAATCGACTTAATTCATAAGGGGCTTTTAAACCTATTGAAAGTACATAATCAAAAGTATTATAATCAATATCCGATAATATTCCCCTCATCCCTTTACAGGCATTATTAACTAATACATCAATTCGTCCTAACCTTTTTTTAGCAAAATCAACATAATTTTTCAATGTATCTGGATTTGCTACATCACCGTAATAATAGTATAAATCATGATATTCACTTTCAAAGCGTTTTGATGCCTCTTCATTAATATCTATGAAACATACTTTATCCCCTTGCCTTAAAAAATCCAAACAAATTTGTTTTCCAATCCCATGAGCGCCACCCGTAATTAAAATACCACGTTGCATCATCAATTCCTCCTTTATTATCGTTTTTACTTTCCTAAATACTTCTAGTTCCTAGAATTCAACATCCATAGCTTGCTATTTTCCACTCACCATGCATGTTAACTTCCAAAATTAAAAAAAATTTATCACAAATACTGTTAATCTCTAAATTTTCGATACCAATTGTCTCGTCAACCTTGATTTTACCATAAACAATAATTTTCCCACCATCAAAATTTTAATTTTGCTCATTTGTTTCATCAAAAGATAATTCCAATAAGGTGCAATTTGCAAATTCCATTTCAATTTCATCCATAGCTGCATTGATTTCAATTTGATTATATCGTGTTTCTGTTTTAATTTCTCGACTCACAGCTGTTTTACATCCACATAAAATAATACTAATTAAAATTTTTTTCATATAACCCTCGATTTAAATTATCAACTTTTTCTAATTATAGCAATTATTTTTCATCTTGGATTAAGTAACTGTACAATCTTCATACTTATTATAAAAAAAGAATTATGATATCTTAATAAAGATATCAATAATTCTTTCTATTATACTTCAATAAAAACAGTGTTATCCATAATTAATCGACTTGCTTTAACTCTATTTAAATCACGTTTCAAACTTTCAATATCAATTTGATTTAAAACATCTTCTTTAGACACTTGATTATGTGCGGCAATTGCTTCTACTTGTTGATTTGCTTCTTCATCACTAGTCTCTAAATTTTCAATCGCCACAATTTCATCAATAATGGCTTCAAAAGTTGCTTGTTGTTTAGCTGAAGGTGCTAATTGTTGTAATAATGTCTCTTGATTCATTCCCATCATTTGTAAATATTGTTCTAATTGCATTCCTTGACTAGCAAGTTCCATACTGATATGTTGAAGTTGTTGTTGCAGCGCTTTTTCAATATCACTTTCCTCTACTTCTACTTCACAGTCATCAATTAATTTTCCTAATGCTGCATTTTCTTTAGCAGCCATAAATGCCTGTTCATGTTGGGCTTCTAAAGATGCTTTTATATTATCGCGTAATTGATCAATCGTTTCGATTCCAGGTGCATTTAGTGATGCTACAAACGCATCATTTAACTCAGCTTCTTTTTTCTCTTCAATTTTATGAACAGTTACCTTAAAAACAACATCTGCTCCAGCAAGATCTGCAGCTCCATAATTTTCTGGAAAAGTTAAATTTAATTCTCTTGTTTCACCTTTTTTCATCCCAATCATTTGTTCTTCAAATCCAGGAATAAATTGACCAGACCCGATTTCTAGTTGAAAACCTTCAGCTTTTCCACCATCAAAAGCAACTTCATCTTTAAAACCTTCAAAATCAATAGTTGTTACATCGCCATTAGTAACATCACCATCTTTTTCGATTAGACTTGTACTTTGAGCAACTAAACGTTGAATCTCATTATCTACCTCTGTATCAGCAACAGGTTGTTTTGTTACTTCTGCCTCGATTCCTTTATAATTGCCTAACTTAATTACTTTACTCATATATTTCCTCCTATTCGCAATATTAAGATTCTAACATAAATATCAAAGTAACTTAAGTATTAATTAGATTTTATTTTATATTATTAAAATAAAATTTATTTTTCTATATAAACAGTGTTGATCTAGCATTTTAAAGGTATAACAAAATTTTGTAGGGTTTTTCATTTTCTTGCTTTAACATAAGTAGGTTTTTTCAACATTAAAAGGGTTCCTTGTTATAATTATTTTGTCTAGATATAAGTATAACCAGAGAAGCCCTTATGAAAAATTTTATCATTAATTTATTAGATTTAAAACAAGAAGAGGTAGAAAACATTGAGACAGTAAGAAACTCAACCACAAATATTGTTATATGTACATCTTAATGGATAACCTTGCAGATGTCCTCAATGTCTTAAACTAACTTCTAAAGTAAAAGAATATAAAAAAAGAAAATATGTTTATCAAATCATAAATGCTACTGATACATATATTAATTACGAATTAAGAAGAATGATATGTCCTTACTGAAGGAAAACATTTAATGAACCAAATTCTTTTGATAAGAGTTATAGTTCTA
>NZ_JAHPYJ010000021.1:0-66125 GCF_019041935.1 Erysipelatoclostridium sp. MSK.7.34 | reverse complement strand
ATATGAAGAATTATTAAAACAAATTTCTAAAATAGCTGAAGTTGTTGGAAAGAAAGTATAATTAATTAGGAGGAAATATAACGATGGAAATGACAGTTTCATTAAAAGAAAATAGCTATCCAATCTATATTGAAAAAGGAATCTTAAACCAAGCTGATAAATATATCAAGGAGATATATCAAGGTAATAAAATCATGATAATTTCGGATGATCAAGTTTATCATTATTATGGTGATTTATTAACAAACGTTCTAAATAAAGAATACATTGTTGAGCATGTAACGGTTCCTCATGGTGAACAGTCTAAACGTTTTGATATTTTACCATCGTTATATAAAGCTTTATTAGATTTTAAATTAACAAGAACAGATTTAATCATCGCTTTAGGCGGCGGTGTTATTGGGGATTTAGCCGGGTTTGTTGCAGCGACCTTTTTACGAGGTGTTAAATTGGTCCAAATCCCAACTTCATTATTAGCACAAGTTGATTCTTCAGTAGGGGGGAAAGTAGCAGTTGATCTACCAGAAGGAAAAAACTTAGTGGGGGCTTTTTATCATCCGAGAATGGTTTTGATTGATCCAAATACTTTAAAAACATTACCAGAGCGTTTTATTAATGACGGGATGGGAGAAGTAATCAAATATGGCTGTATTAAAGATAAAAGTTTGTTTGATAAACTAAATAGTTATGATAACTTTGAACAGTTATACATGGATATCGATGAAATAATTTATCGTTGCATTGGTATTAAGCGTGATGTAGTCGAAAGAGATCAGTTTGACTTCGGGGATCGTTTATTACTGAACTTTGGGCATACACTTGCACATGCAATTGAACAATATTATCATTATGAGAAATATTCACATGGTGAAGCAGTTGCAATAGGAATGGTACAATTAACTAAAATTGCCGAAGAAAATGATTTATCACCAGTGGGGACTAGTGATATAATAAAAGAAATTTGTATTAAATATAATTTACCAGTTTATAGCGGATTAAAAACAACCGACTTACTGGAGGCAATAAGTCTTGACAAGAAAAATATTAATAAAAAATTATCGTTAGTATTGTTAAAGGAAATAGGGGATAGCTATGTCTATCAAAGTAATCTTTCATTAATTCAAGCAAAGGATAGGGTATAGAATGACAGCAGTAAAAATTACACCGACTAAATTAAGTGGTGTGGTCCAAGTACCACCGTCAAAATCATTAGCTCACCGAGCTATTATATGTGCTAGTTTAGCTAAAGGAATCAGTCGTATCGATAATATTGAATATTCTAAAGATATTCAAGCAACAATTAAAGCAATGCAATCATTGGGAACCAAAATAGAGAAATATGATGACTATTTAATCATTGATGGCACAACTACTTATACAAAGCAAAATAGTGAGATTGATTGTGAAGAATCTGGATCGACGCTAAGGTTTATGGTTCCAATTGCAATTGTTGAGGAAAATAAAGCTCATTTTGTTGGACGCGGTAATTTGGGGAAACGACCGCTAAATACTTTTTATGAAATATTTGAGCGTCAAAATATTGGTTATCTTTATAAGGAGGATATCCTTGATCTATATGTAATTGGTAAGTTAAAACCCGATCATTATAAGGTTCCTGGGAATATTTCTTCACAGTTTATCACTGGACTGCTATTTGCATTACCTCTATTAGATGGTGATTCGATTATTGAGATCACTTCACCGTTGGAATCAAAAGGATATATTGATCTAACTTTGCAGATGTTAAATCAATATGGAATTAAAATTGTCAATAATGATTATAAAAGTTTTATTGTAATGGGGAAACAAGAATACCAGGCTCATGACTATCGAGTTGAGGCAGATTTTTCTCAGGCGGCTTTTTATCTAGTTGCTGGAGCGATTGGGAATGATGTTGTATTAACAGATTTGAATCTTGATTCGTTACAGGGAGATAAAGCAACTTTAGAATTTCTTGAAGCCATGGGGGCTAAAGTTTCTGTAGTTAGTGATGGTATCAAGGTTACGGGTGAAAACTTAGCAGCAACAATTGTTGACGCTAGTCAATGCCCTGATGTTATACCTGTGGTTTCAGTAGCTTTAGCTTTAGCTCAAGGTAAAAGTGATGTTATTAATGCTAAAAGATTGAGAATTAAAGAATGTGATCGAATCATAGCAACTCGTTCACAGCTTAATGAATTAGGTGGAACCGTCACAGAGTTACCTGATGGAATGACGATTCGCGGTGTTAATGAGTTTACTGGCGGTAATTGTTCTAGTTTTGCGGACCATCGAATTGCAATGATGTTAGCAATTGCTGCTACTCGCAGCAGTCAGCCTGTTGTTATTGATAATATGGAATGTGTAGAAAAATCTTATCCAAGTTTTTGGGAAGATTACCAGTCATTAGGAGGAATTATTGATGTCATCGACGTGGAAAAATAATATTGAGATAACAATTTTTGGAGAATCTCATGGAAAAGCAATTGGGATTGTTTTAGGAAATCTACCAAGCGGAATCAAGATTGATTTAGAGGAAGTAGCCAAAGAAATGAAACGTCGTGCTCCTGGACAGGATAAAATGTCAACTGCTCGAAAAGAAGCTGACAAGGTAGAAATAATGAGTGGGTTACAGGATGATGTAACGACTGGTGCACCATTATGTGGAATAATTTATAATAGTGATCAGCATTCTAAAGATTATTCATTATTAAAAGAAAAAATGCGTCCTGGTCATAGTGATTATCCAGCTTTTATTAAATATAGAGGATTTAATGATGTACGTGGCGGTGGCCATTTTTCAGGAAGAATCACTGCTCCGGTTGTTTTTGCTGGGGCTATAGCAAAACAAATTTTGGCAAAACAGGGGATTCAAATTGGAGCACATATTCTAAGTATTAAAAACGAGTATGATGAAAATTTTGATATGCGTTTATCAACTAAGACACTTGAATATTTACGCAGACAACATTATCCTGTCATTAATCAAGAAAAATATGAAAAGTTTGTTAATATTGTTGATGCTGCACGAATGGATCAAGACTCAGTAGGTGGCAAGGTTGAATGTGCGATTATTGGTTTAAAACCTGGTCTTGGTGAACCGTTTTTTGATTCAATTGAGAGTCATTTATCAAGTTTGTTATTTTCAATTCCAGCAGTTAAATCAGTAGCTTTTGGAAATGATAAGATTAGTGAATTATTTGGTAGTGAAGCTAATGACTGTTACTATTATCAAGATGCTCTAGTAAAAACTACTAGTAATAACAATGGTGGGATTACTGGTGGAATTTCTAATGGAATGCCAGTCGTTTTTACAGTTGGAATCAAACCGACACCTTCTATTTCTAAAGAACAAAAAACGATTGATGTAAAAAAACATGAAAATACAACATTAGGAGTTCATGGACGTCATGATCCTTGCATTGTTTTTAGAGCAACTGTAGTTGTCGAAGCTATGGCAGCATTAGCAATGTTGGATTTGGTGAGGTAATTTATGAAAGATTTAGAACAATGTCGTCGTGAAATCGATGAAATCGACCAACAATTGATTAAATTATTTGAGCAGCGAATGAATGTTAGTAAAGATGTTGTCACTTACAAATTAGCTCATGGATTAGAAATTTTTCAACCAGAACGTGAAAAAGCAGTAATTGAAAAAAATGCTGCACGGATGCTGAATCCAGAGCTTGCTGATTATGCACGTAATTTTATGCAAGATGTTATGGATGTCGGGAAGAGCTATCAAGCTACTTTTATTCCTCTAAATAATCTTTATAATTTAGCTGCACCAAAACGAGAAAATATTAAAGTTGGATATGCAGGGGTGCCTGGTGCTTTTGCTCATCAGGCGATGTTAGAATACTTTGGAAATGTAGAAAATACTAACTATGTTAATTTTCGTGATGTTTTTGAGGCTTTAAAAAATGCGGAAATTGATTATGGGATTGTTCCTCTAGAAAATTCTTCAACTGGAGCAATTAATGATAATTATGATTTAGTTCGGGATTACGATTTCTATATTGTTGGTGAGCACAGTGTCTGTATTTCACAACATTTATTAGGGATTAAGGGGGCTAAAATTGAAAATATCAAAACAGTCTATAGTCATCCCCAAGGAATTCAGCAGTCAGCTGATTTTTTAAGAAATAATCCTCAAATGTTGTCTCAAGACTTTTCGAATACAGCTGCAGCAGCAAAGTATGTAAGTGAATGTAATGATTTATCTAAAGGAGCGATTGCTTCAAAAGTGGCTGCAAAACTGTATGATTTAGAAGTATTACAGGAAAACATTCATAATGAAAAAACTAATAATACTAGATTTATTATTTTTGCTAAACATCTTGAAGATCATCCTCAAACTGATCGGGTGAGTATTGTATTTACATTACAGCATAAAGTTGGGGCTTTATATGGGGTGTTAAAAGCAATTAAAGATCACCAAATAAATTTATCAAGAATTGAGTCGCGTCCTATAAAGGATAAACGTTGGCAATATTATTTTTATATTGATTTTGAAGGTAGTCTTCATGATGATAATGTCAAATTGGCATTAGAACAAATGAAAACAAATTGTCTTACCTTAAGAGTCTTAGGCAATTACCATCATGCATAGGGAGAAAAGATGAAAAATATTGTATTAATTGGCATTATGGGATGTGGTAAAACTACTTTATCTAGAATGCTTGGTGAAAAATTAAACAGACCAGTTATTGACATTGACGAATATATTGTTGAAAAATATCATCAAACAATTCCAGAGATGTTTGAAGTTAGTGAAACATATTTTAGGAATAATGAAACTGCTGGATGTAAAGATGTTTCCGACTTAAATGGGCATATTATTTCAACTGGTGGAGGGGTTGTTTTAAGACCTGAAAATATTAAATATTTAAAGCAAAATGGAATAATCATTTATATTGATCGACCTATTGATAATATTTTAACGGATGTTCAAGTTACAAGTCGTCCTTTGTTAAAAGAGGGCCCACAGAAACTATATGAATTAGATAAACAACGGCATCAGCTTTATCTTGAAGCTTGTGATCATCGTATTGTTAATGATGATACTTTAGAAAATATTACTGATAAAATTATTGAGTTAATAACTAAAAATAAGTTTGAGGATTAATCCTCAAACTTATTTTTTTCTTTATTTAGTTTTTTATTTGTATACATTTTAGCATCTGCACGTTTGAATGTATCCTTTAAATCATGATCAATTTTAGGATCATAAACAGCAAAACCAATAGAGATTGATAATTTTTCATCAGTTTGTTTTGAAAGCTCTGTTTGAATTGCTGTTACAACAGCTTTGATTTGCTGTTTGGCATCATGATGAATAAGAATGATAAATTCATCCCCGCCAAAACGATAAACTGTATTTTTTTGGACATGTTTTTCAAGAATTTTAGCAACTTTTTTAATATATTCATCACCAGTACGATGTCCATATGTATCATTGATTTTTTTTAGATCATTAAGATCGGTAATAATTATTCCGGTATTGTGCTTATGTGTTGATAAGTTTTCAAAATCTATTTCAAAAGCATTCCGATTATGTAAATTTGTTAAGTAATCAGTATTAGCCATATCTTTAAAACGAGGATTTGAAATTCTTCTAAATGATAGAACGGCAATGATAGTAGCGATAAGACTAGCCATAATGGCAATCAACGGTGTAATAATTCGAATTTGTTTAAAGGCTTCAAATTGATGACTAGCATCAAATTCAATTCCTAACACGCCAACTACTTTTCCTTCGTCGTGTATAGGGTAATATGAAACAAAAATGGGACCCCAGGTAGTTTCCTTAATCTGATCTGGCAAAATAATTTTATTTTTTAATGCTGCTTTAAGCTCAGGAATTATTTCTTTTTCAATTTTATCTCCAGGATAACGAAAATCTGGACTTGCAGTTGGCAGTCCATCGACAAGATAGATATATTCGCCTTCATCTGTCATTTTTGCAGTATAGAGATATAAAACATTTGTTGCATTTTTTACATCTTCTAATTTTTGTTTTATTTGTTTATAAGTATCATTTTTCATATCAAGAGAAAAATTATGATTAAAAGTATCTTTGTCTAAATAATTTTCTACATAATGATATATCGTGTTTGAACGTTCTTTTAGACTATAGATCATATCATCGTGAGTGATTTTATAATTAAAAATATAGACACAAAAAAAGGATGCACAAACAATTATGATTGTAATGATCGATACTTGATAATCTACCCGATCGAGCCGTTTAAATTTCATTGGTTTCAACCCCTTTCTTTGATTCTACCATAAATTGACTAAATTGTGTTTAGATATGCTGATTATAAAACCAAATATTGTCAGTCAAAGTAATAATATTCATCCTCATCAAAATGGTATTTATGATATAATGTGTTAAGGTGATAGAGATGCAGTTAGAAAAACAAATATATATTGATAAAGATTTACCAGCTGGCTGGAAACCATATTATATTTTTTTAATGAAAGTAAACAATGAAATTGTGGGGCGAATGACTTTACGAGAAGGTAGTTGTGAAGAACGATACTATGATGGACATATTGGTTATACTGTTGAGCCCGAATTTCGTGGGCATTATTATGCGTATCAAGGAGTCCAGTTAATAAAACCAATAGCCTTAAAACTAGGGTTTAAGGAACTGATAATTACTTGTTCACCAAATAATTTAGCTTCTAAAAAAACGATTTTAAAATTACAAGCACAATATTTAGAAACAGTAGAAATACCTAAAAAATATCGGAAAGATTTTGAAGCCGGTGAAACAATTAAAGAGGTTTATTTAATTAAATTATAAGGAGGAAAATAATGAGATTTGTTCATATTAGTGATATTCATTTAGGAAAGTTGTTATATCAACAAAATTTATTAGAAATTCAAGCTGATTTACTGAATCAAGTTTGTGATTATTTAGTCGATAACGAAATAGACGTTTTAGTCATGGCTGGAGATATTTATGATCGGAGTGTTCCTAGTAATGAAGCTATTGATGTTTTAAATGATTTTTTAACAAAAGTTATTTTAAAGTATCACAAAAAAGTTTTGATGATAGCGGGAAACCATGATAGTGCGAGTCGATTAAGTTTTGTTAGCGGATTGCTAAGACAAGAAGGATTGTATATTGAAGCATATCCGGCTAAACAAATGAAGCCGATAGAAATTGAAGGGGTTAATTTTTATTTAATGCCTTTTTTTAAACCATCTTATATTCGCTATTTGTATGAAGATGAACAAATTGTTACATATCAGGATGCTTTTCGATGTTATCTTGAACATCAAAAAATAGATTTTACTAAACCGAATGTTTTAATTACCCATCAATTTATTGCTGGAAATAGTGAAGTTATGCGAAGTGAAAGTGAAGCAGTATTAAGTGTAGGTGGAACGGAAATTATTGATGTTTCATTAGTTAAACAATTTGATTATGTAGCTTTGGGACATATCCATGCACCTCAAAAAATATCAACTGAAACTATTCGCTATAGTGGCAGTTTAATGCGTTATTCTTTTGACGAAGTTAATCAAACTAAAAGTATAGTTGAGGTAACGATTGATAATAAAAAAGTATCCTATCAGCTTGTATCATTACAACCTAAACAAGACTTAATTAAAATCACTGGGAGTTTTGATGAAATCATGGCAGATTCGTTTGCCATTAATAATAATGATTTTATTGCAGTTGAATTAACAGATTCAATGTTAGTGCCTAATGCGATTGATTATTTAAGAACAAAATTTTCAAATGTATTGCAGATTACTTATCCAAAACTAATAAGTAATGAAACGAGTAATAATACTAAAGCTGATCCTGGATTTGAAAAACTTGATTCAGTTGCTTTATTTGAACAATTTTATCAAAAAATAAAAGGTACAGAACTAAGTGCTGAAGCCAAACAGATTGTTACAGAAATCATGATGGGAGGGAAAGAAAATGTTGCCTAATCGTCTTACTATGTCAGCATTTGGGCCGTATCATCAAGTAGTGACAATTGATTTTGAGCCATTTATTCAAGATGGTTTATTTTTGATTACTGGTCCTACTGGAGCTGGAAAAACAATGATTTTTGATGCTATTATGTTTGCTTTGTATGGAGTATCAAGTGGGAGTGAACGTAGTAGTGAACAATTTCGAAGTGACCAAGCTAATCATGATACTCCTACTTTTGTTGAACTTGATTTTATTTTACATAATCAGCATTATTTAATTAAGCGGTCACCACGATATTTATTAGAGGGTAAAAAAACACCTAAGTTACCCACTGCATTATTAACATTGCCGGGTGGTAAAATGATAGAAGGAATCAAAGAAGTTAATTATAAAATTAAAGAAATCCTGGGAATCGATGATAAGCAATTTAAACAAATTGCTATGATTGCCCAAGGTGAATTTACAAAACTTATTTATGCAGGGAGTGAAGAGCGAGAAAAAGTATTACGCAATTTATTTAAGACAGATAATTTTAGATGCTTAGAAGAACAGCTCAAATTGCGAGTTAAAGAATATAAGAGTAAATATGATTTACTTTTTAAACAAAGAGAGATGTTGTTAAAGAGTCTTGATGTAGAAGATGAGAAAATTGATTTAGATGAATATTTGGATTCACTAGAAAAAAAGATAAAGATTAAAGCGATGGAGTACCAGCAAAATGCACAATATTATGAGCAAAAGGCAAAAGAGCTAAATGTCATTGAGATAAATAATCGTCGCTTAGAATATCTAGATGATTTAAAAATCCAGCTATCGAATTATTTAAGCAAAGAGGATTATTATCGAGAATTAGAGAAGATGATCAAAGATTTAAAAAGAGCCAATCAACTTCAAAATATCTATTCACTAATGATTAGTAGTAAAACTAAATTAGCTAAGCTAAGAGAAAAAGAAAAAGTCTTAAATGAACGCTTATCATTTGCAAAAAATGATTTAAAAAAGCAGGAGAAACAGTATGCTTTAGTCTCTAAATATCACGATGAAGTTGCTCAGGGACAAATTGAATTAGAAAAAATGGTAGAACTAAAACAAAATGTTTTAGTATATCAAAAAGATTTAAATCAGGGAAATAACTTAAGGAAACAGATTAAAGTAATTGAGAGTAAAAATATCGGTTTAAATGATAGATTACAAAAAAGTGCTAAAATTATCGAACGAGATAGTAATAGTATTGCTCATTTAGATAAACTTAAGGGTGATTATGAGTTGATAAATCAAAATTATCAAAAAATTCATGCTCATAAACTTGAGATTCATATCTTAAGCTCTGATTATGATAAATTTTTAAGAGAAGAGGAACATTGTTATGAGCTTCGTGAACAGTATCAAAAAATTGAAGAAAAATATTTGAATGAAAAAAATAAATATGATCAAATGGAACATCATTTTAGATCAAGCCAGGCTGGTATTTTAGCAAGCAGTTTAAAGGAAAATGAACCGTGTCCTGTTTGTGGTTCTTTAAACCATCCACAATTGGCAGATTTTGATCAAAAAATAGTTTATCAAGAAGATTTAAAAAAAGCAAAAAAGAATTTTGATAAGTGTAGCGAAACACGAAATGATATTTATAATGCTTTAATATTAAAACAGCAAGAAGTTACTTTATTAAAGAAACAAATGGAAAATGATTGTCAGCGCTTAGGAATTGAAGAAGAATTGGGGAAAGAAGTTTTTATTAAAGTATTAGGAAAGATCAATATCGATGAAAATAAATTATTAAAACAGGCTAAAGAATTGGATAATGAAATTATTTATTTAAATAACTTAAAAATAAGTTTAGCTAATCATCAGAAGGATCTAGATTTATTAGAACAGAATATTCAAAAAAATAATGCACAAGTACAAGCTTATAAAGATCAATTAAATCAAGTCATTGGACGAATGGAACAAAATAAACAATTAAAAGATTTAACGCATCATCAGGTTGATCAGCAAATTGAAGAAAAGCAAAAAGAATTGTTAGGTTTGACTAAAATAATTAAAGATATTGAAGAAAAATACCGTTCTATAAATGAACAGATTATTCAATTGGAAGCTCAAAATAGGTCGTATTGCCAGCAAATCAAAGATGAGGAAAATAATTATCAGCAAGTACTAAGAGAATATCGTGGGAAACTGAATAGTTTATTTACAGATGAAAAGGAATTTTTAGAGATTATTAAAAACGTCAGTCAGCTTGAAAATAAAGAAAAGGAGTATCAGGCTTATTTAATTGCCAAGGATTCTTTGAATAAACAAATTCATGAATTGCAACTTGAATTAAAGGGAATTGAAGTTATAGATGTTGAAGTCGTAAAAGAAAAACTAATTATTTTAAAACAAAAATTAGATTCTGCTTTAAATATTTTAAATAATTTAAATGCCCAATTAATGACAGTAACCAGTACAATCAAGAATATTAAAAATATTGATCAGGAATTAAGTAATAGCCATGATATTTATCAATGTTATTTAGATTTAAGTGAGGTTACATCTGGAAAAAACAGCTATCGAATTTCATTTGAACGTTATGTTTTAGCGGCATATTTTGAAAATATTCTAGTTTATGCTAATACCCTGCTAAAACGTATGTCGCAAGGACGCTATCAGCTTTATCGTCGTGATAACCGCTCTAAAGGGGCAGGAAAGCAAGGACTGGAATTAGATGTTCTTGATTTAGAAAGTGGACTTTTACGTGATGTTAAAACATTGTCGGGTGGAGAGTCTTTTAAAGCGGCATTATCTTTAGCTTTAGGGCTTTCTAAAATGATTCAAGGTTATGCTGGAGGGATAGAATTAAATACTTTATTTATTGATGAGGGCTTTGGTTCTTTGGATAGTCAATCATTAGATCAAGCAATTGACTGTTTGATTGATATTCAACAAGATGGTAAATTAATTGGAATCATTTCGCATGTTAGTGAATTGAAAGAGCGAATTGATCATAAAATTATTCTTTCACGGAAGAACAAAGAAACAAAGATTGCTATTGAATAATCACTTTATTAATAGTAAAATAGGGAAAGATTATAATGAAATGAGGAGAAATAATGGCAAATAATAAGAAAAATGATGCAATAACGGCGATGGAAGACGATTTTGCTCAGTGGTATACTGATGTCTGTCGTAAAGCAGAATTAATGGATTACAGCAGCGTAAAAGGATTTATTATCTATCGACCATATAGTTATGCGATGTGGGAAGCAATCCAACAATACATGGATAAACGTTTTAAAGAAACAGGACATGAGAATGTTTATATGCCGATGCTTATTCCACAATCATTATTACAAAAAGAATCTGATCACGTTGAAGGATTTGCACCAGAATGCGCAATAGTAACGAAAGGTGGGTTAGATGATCTAGAAGAAAATTTGATCATTCGTCCTACTTCAGAAACACTTTTTTGTGAGCATTATGCTAAAATAGTTAATTCATATCGTGATTTACCAAAATTATATAATCAATGGTGTTCGGTAGTACGTTGGGAAAAAACGACAAGACCATTTTTAAGAGGATCTGAATTTTTATGGCAAGAAGGTCATACTGTTCATGCGAGTGAAACAGAAGCTCGGGCTGAAACATTGCAAATGTTAGAAATCTATGAAGATACTGCTAAAAACTTATTAGCAATCCCAATGCTAACGGGACGGAAAACTGAACGTGAAAAATTTGCAGGAGCTGAAGAAACTTATACGATTGAAGCACTAATGCATGATGGTAAAGCTTTACAGTCAGGCACTAGTCATTATTTTGGACAAGGTTTTGCTAAAGCGTTTGATATGAAATTTTTATCAAAAGAAAATAAATTAGAATATGTTTATCAAACATCTTGGGGAGTTTCAACAAGATTGTTAGGAGCAATTATCATGGTTCATGGTGATAATAATGGTTTAGTTTTACCGCCACGGGTGGCACCGACTCAAGTAATGATTATTCCAATTCAACAACAAAAAGCAGGGGTTTTAGATAAAGCTTATGAAATTGAAAAACAGCTAAAAGAAGCTGGAATAAGAGTTAAAGTTGATGCAAGTGATAAATCACCAGGATGGAAGTTCTCGGAAGCAGAGATGCGTGGCGTACCATTAAGATTAGAAATTGGTCCTAAGGATATAGAAAATAATGCTTGTGTAATTGCAAAACGTAATGATGGAACTAAAGAGAAGTATGCATTAGATCAAGAACTAATTAATACAATTGAAACCCTTTTAGACACAATTCATGATGAAATGTATCAAAAAGCATTAAATCATCGCAATTCAAATATTCGTCAAGTTAACACATATGATGAATTTAAAACTACATTGGAAACTAAAGGCGGTTATATCAAAATGATGTGGTGCGGTGATGAGGCTTGTGAAGTTAAAATCAAAGAAGAAACTGGAGCAACCAGCCGATGTATTAAAGAAGAGGAAGAAGCATTTGGTGATGTTTGTCCTATTTGTGGTAAACCAGCTAAAAAGGTTGTGTATTTTGCAAAAGCATATTAAGATACGAAATTTTCGTATCTTTTTTGTTGTTAGTTGACATATCAACTAATGTTGGTATAATAGTTGACATATCAACTAATGGAGGTGCAAAATGGAAAGAATTGGACGGATTATTCATCATTTAGCAATATTAAATCGAAATGATAGTAATCAAAGATTAAAAGAGTATGGATTAACAAGTAATGAAGGTTCTGTCCTAATGTTTTTGAGTCGTCATAGTAAGGTTTATCAAGAAGAATTGATTAAAGAATTACAAATTGATAAAAGTGCTGTAACAAGATTGCTCCAAAATATGGAAAATAAAGGGTTAATCAAACGAATTCAATCGCCTGTTGATAAACGTTTTTATTTATTGGAGATGACAGCCTTAGGTCAAGAAAAACAGCAGATAGTTGACCAGACATTTGCTAAAAAAGATTTTATTTTAGTATCTGGGTTGAGTGAAAAAGAACAAGAAGAACTTCGAAGAATGTTAGATGTGATACAAACAAATCTAAAAGGAGGTAAAATAAATGAATGATGAGAGAATGGGAAATAAAAAAATCCTTCCATTATTAATAGAATTTAGTGTTCCAGCAATTATTGGGATGCTAGTTAATGCAATTTATAATGTGGTTGATCGAATGTTTATTGGAAATGCGCCACAATTAGGAGCGGTAGGGATTGCTGGAATTACAATAAGTTATCCAGTTACATTAGTATTAATGGCAATTTCATTAATGGTAGGAGTAGGTGGAGCTACTCGTTTCAGCATTTCTTTAGGACAAAAAGAGAAAGATAAGGCTTCAATCTATCAGGGTAATGCAATTGTTTTAACAGTTGTTTTTGGGCTGATGTTTACTGTATTAGGGAATATTTTTATAACACCCATGTTAGAAGTTTTAGGTGCTAGTAAAACAGTTTTGCCATATGCCAGCGATTACTTATCAATTGTTTTGTATGGAGCAGTATTTCAGTGTGTTGCAATGTGTGGGAATAATTTTTCTCGGGCACAAGGCAACCCTAAGAATGCAATGATTTCACAATTAATAGGGGCCGGATTTAATATCGTTTTTGATTATATTTTAATCATTCAGTTGCATATGGGAATGAGTGGTGCAGCTATAGCGACAATTGGTGGACAATTCTTAAGTATGATTTGGCAACTGTGCTATCTATGTTCAAATCGCTCTTTGATTAAGTTAGATATCGAACATATGAAACTAAAGCTGATCTATGCGTTAGATATTATTAAAACGGGAATACCAGCATTTTTAATGCAAATGGCTAATAGTGTTTTAAACTTTATTTTGAATAGTACATTAGGAATGTATGGTGGTGATATCGCAATTTCAACAGTAGGAATCATTACTAGTTTCCAAACTATATGCCAGATGCCTTTAACAGGTTTAATGCAAGGGCAACAACCATTGATTAGTTATAATTTTGGGGCAGGCAATTATCATCGAGTTAAAGAAACTTTAAAATATGCGATTATCGGTGGTACAATGATTGCAGTTGTAGGTTTTTTAGCAGTACAATTTTTCCCGGAAACTATAATTAGAATGTTTAATGGTGAGGCAGAAGTTGTAAAACTAGGCACAAAGGCAATTCGAATTTGGTTCTTATTTTTACCATTGTTAGGGGCTCAAATCATGACTGCTAATTATTTCCAATGTATTGGTAAAATTAAAGTAGCAAGTATTTTAAATTTACTTCGTCAAGTAATTATTTTGATTCCAATGATTTTATTGTTAGCGACTTTCTTTGGTTTGAATGGTATTTTCTGGGCTGTTCCAATTGCTGATTTAGGAGCGTTTGTAATTACAATTTTCTGTTTTATAAAAGCAATCAAAAAGCTAAAGTAAAAAGATTTCTACTCTATAGAATAAGACATGAAATAAAAAATGGATTATTCATAGAGTAATTTATTTTTTATTAAAAAATAATAACTTTATTAGCATTATTTCCTAAAATCGACATTAAATTCTCATCAGATAAAAAAGCCATGGATAGAAATCCATGACTTACATGCCTGATTATTTTAACATTTTAATTGAAGTAATTACAGGCTGGTTAGAAGCTTCAACAGTTCCATTATTATCAGTTACTGGAACAGTTGTAGCAATTTTGTCAACTACCTCGATTCCTTCATAAACATAACCAAAAACAGCATAATCCCCATCTAGTGAAGTAGTTGTTTGATGCATAATAAAAAATTGTGAACTTGCACTATCAGGATCAGATGAACGCGCCATTGAGATTGCACCGCGAGTATGTTTTAAAGGATTTTCAACACCGTTAGAACTAAATTCACCTTTGATTGTTTCGTCAGAACCACCAGTTCCATTCCCTTTTGGGTCACCCCCTTGAATCATAAAGCCGTCAATGATCCGATGGAAGGTCAACCCATCATAGAAACCTTCTTTAACTAGTTTTACAAAATTAGTTACAGTAATAGGTGCTTCATCAGCTTGAAGTTCAACTTTGATTACTCCATAATCCTTAACATCGATTTCGATTCGATAATTACCGCTTAACAAATCTTTGGATGCTGTTTTCTTATCTTGTTCATCATTACTTTTTCCACCACATCCGGCTAAGCTTAATGCTAATAGCATAACCATTGTAAATTTAAATAATTTCTTCATATTATCTCCTTATATCTATCTATTATTTATTATACAAAATAGTGGGTGGGATTGTCCATATAAAAATAATCAAAACTGTCATGGTTAAAAAATATAAAAATGTGATAAAATGAATGACAATGATAAGGGGATAAAATGAGATGAAAAGAATTGCTTTAATAAATGATGTAACAGGATATAGTAGATGTTCGATTGCAGCGCAGCTGCCGATAATTTCAGCAATGGGAATTGAATGTGTTTTTGTTCCAACTGCAATCCTATCAGTAAACACAATGCATCCAGAATATTATTTCGATGATTATACGGATCGAATGAATGATTATATTGAAACATATAAAAAAATGAAGGTTAGTTTTGATGGAATTGCTACAGGATTTCTTGGTTCAGAAAGACAAATCGATATTGTCATTGATTTTATAAAAACTTTTAAGAAAAAACATACATTTGTATTAGTAGATCCGGTAATGGGTGATCATGGGAAACTTTATCCGACTTATACTACTGCAATGCAAGATAAAATGCGTCAACTAATACCATATGCGACAATTATGACACCCAATTTAACTGAATTATGCGCACTTTTAGAGGTACCATATCCGCATGATATAATTAATCGGGATGAGCTGATTGAAATGTGTCGCCAATTGTCAAATTTGGGCCCACAAATGGTCGTTGTAACAGGGATTAGTATTGGTGACGAAATTATTAACTTTGCATATGAACAAGGGAAGGAACCTGCCATTATCAAAGTAAAGCGAATAGGCGATGATCGAAGCGGGACTGGTGATGTTATCAGCGGTGTTATTGCGGGAAGTTATTTAAATGGTTTGAATTTCTATCAATGTGTTGAAAAAGCTGCAAATTTTGCATCTAGGTGTATTGAGTATAGTCAAGCAGTTGGAGCTCATAATCATTTGGGACTATGCTTTGAGCCTTTCTTAAAAGAACTTTAGGAGGAAAGAAAATGGTGATTTTATATACGCTACATGGTAATGGATATATTGATTTAAAAGATCTAGATACGTATAAGGGAATAACTTGTTATGTTAACAGCACAAACAGATGTAGTTGTGCATGTACTTTTTGTTTACGTAATACAAAAGAAATGCTTGAATCAAATTCTCTATGGTTAAAAAGGGAGCCGACTGTAGAGATGATTATTGCGGAATTTGAAAAATATGATTTAACAGCATTTAAAGAAGTAGTATTTTGTGGTTTTGGTGAACCGTTAACTCGCCACGATGATTTAATGAAAGTTGCAAAATATATTAAAGAGAAAAGGTCAGATTTATCGATTAGAATCAATACAAATGGCTTATCATCAATTACGTTAGGGCGTGATATTGCGCCTGATTTTAAGGGAGTAATCGATACAGTATCTATAAGTTTAAATGCTCCAACTAAGGAAGAATATTATGAATTAACAAGAGCCTGTTATGGAGTTGATTCATTTAACTACATGCTCCAATTCACAAAAGCGTGTAAAAAATATGTACCAAGTGTTGTTTTGACAGTTGTAGATATAATCGGGGTGGAAAAAATTAAATTGTGTCAAAAAATTGCCGATGGTCTTGGAGTAGAGTTAAGAGTTCGGCCGTTTGAAGAATAATAAATTGTATCAAGATTATAATTATGATAGAATTTATAACAGTGAGGTAATTATAAAATGATGCAATTAAGTCGTGAAGAAAGAATGTTAGATGTAAAAAGTATGACTAATGTTCGTGATTTGGGTGGCTATGAAACTCAAACTGGTTTTTATACAAAAAGTCATAAATTTATTCGTTCAACCAATCCAAGTAAGTTATCAGATGATGAGAAAGAATATCTTTATGATTATGGAATTAGAATGCAAGTAGATTTACGAAGTGACTTTGAAGTCGAACAGTTACCAAGTCAATTAACGGGTTATCGTGATATTGAATACTATAATGTCAATTTAATGCAGTCTAAAGATTTAAATGTTCTCCCTAGTGAAGTAACAAATTATCAAGATTTAGCTGGTTTTTATATTTTTATGCTAGAGGCAAATAAACAGCAGTTTAAAGAAGTTTTTGAATTGTTTTATGATCATCCATACGATGCAATTATGTTTAATTGTTCAGCTGGAAAAGATCGTACTGGGGTGATTGCGGCATTATTGTTAGATTTAGCAGGTTGTCATGATTATGATATTGTTAAAGATTATTCAGAATCATATGAAAATAATCTTAAAATAATTTCTGAATTGGAACGTTTGGTTGATGATGCTAATCGCGCATTTTTAGAATCTGCTCCACAAATGATGATGAAATTTTTGGACTATTTGAGAGAACATTATGGAAGTGCTAAAGAGTATTTGGTAAGTTGCGGTCTTGAAGAAGAAAAGATTATTGAAATTATAGAAAATTTTGTAATTTAAAAAAAGTAATTCTCCTATTTGAGTTGTATATGATAATAGGAGGATTTTTTTATGAGAAAAACAAATAAACTGACATTTAAACAAAAACAAGAAGCAGTAGCGGAGCTGTTTAAGCAGTTTCACCGAGCTAAATTGAAATTGTATTGTTTAGAAAATACTAATTTCTATCCGCAGTTAAATATCGGGATGCTTCATGAAAAGAAAAGTGGATATAATGCTTCAATTGCTGAACGCTTAAATCAACGAATTGATGATAGAGATGAATTGGAGCGAGTGGTGGCAGCATTTGAAATTGTGATTCAAGCATTAAGTCCTGAGAGTCAATTAATTATTACAAATGAATTTGTTTTACAGAAGAATCATGAGTGGTGGCTTGAATTTTATAGTCGAGCAACTTATTATCGTTTAAAAACAAGAGCCTTGGAAGAAATATTATTTTATGTAAATATTTCATAATTGTCATATATTAGCGCTTTTTCCTTGAAAAGACTGGTATTTTAGATATAATAAAAAGGTATTTTTAAAAAGGAGAAAGACAATGCTTGAAAAGATTTTTAAATTAAAAGAAAAGGGAACAACGGTCAAAACAGAGGTTATTGCTGGAATTACTACGTTTTTAGCAATGGCTTATATTTTAGCTGTTAACCCGAACATGTTAAGTGAGACTGGGCTGTCTTATGATGGCGTTTTCTTAGCAACGGCACTATCTTCAGGGATCGCAACTTTGATCATGGGGTTATTAGCCAACTATCCAGTTGCTTTAGCACCGGGGATGGGAGTTAATGCATTATTTACATATACCCTTGTTTTTTCAATGGGGTATAGTCCTGCAGCAGCATTGGCAGCGGTTGTAGTATCAGGAATAATTTTCTTGTTAATTTCAGTTACTGGGGTGCGTAAAGCAATTATTAATGCAATTCCTCAACAATTAAAGCTTGCGATTGGAGCTGGAATTGGATTTTTTATCGCCTTTATTGGACTAAAAAATGCTGGAATCATTATTGGAAGCGAATCAACATTTGTGGCGTTAGGGAAGTTGACTGATCCAGTTGTATTATTAGCAGTATTTGGGGTCTTAATAACAATTATCTTAATGGCTCGTAAGACACCAGCAGCAGTATTTTATGGATTGGTGATTACCGCAATTGTTGGAATTGTAGCTGGTTTATGTGGTATCGAGGGAATGCCGGCAATGCCTTCAAAAATTGTTTCAATTGATTTAGATACTAGTGGGTTTGGTATATTTATGAATGGTTTTGGTGAGTTATTTAGCCATCCGGATTGTATTGTAGCATTATTTTCATTGTTATTTGTTGATTTTTTTGATACCGCAGGAACATTAATTTCAGTTGCGAACAAAACTAATTTAGTTGATGAAAATGGTGAGTTAGATAATATTGAACAAGCATTAGTTGCTGATTCTACAGGAACAGTTATTGGAGGAATTCTAGGAACCTCTACTGTTACTTCTTTTGTTGAATCAACAGCTGGGGTTGAAGCTGGAGGAAGAACAGGATTAACTGCTTGTACTACAGCAATATTATTCTTCTTATCAATTTTATTTGCTCCAGTACTTAGTGTTGTAACTAGTGCGGTTACTGCTCCTGCTTTAGTGGCAGTTGGAATTTCCATGGCAACTCAATTAGGTGGAATTGATTGGGATGATATCGTTTTCGCTGCATCTGGTTTCATCACAGTGATCATGATGATTTTAACTTATTCAATTTCAGATGGGATTGCATTTGGTTTTATTGTTTATGGTATTACTAGTGTAATTGCTGGTAGATCTAAAGAAATCAAACCGATTGTTTGGGCTTTAATTTTAATCTTCGTAGTATATTTTGCTTTAATATAGTGAAAAGATACTTGTGAACTATTTTAAGTAATAGTTTATCAAGTATCTTTTATTATTTAATAAATATGATTTAATTTAAAGTTTTATTAATAATATATGTGGGTTAGCCCCTTGCTGACTAAGATTATTTTTCAATACTTTCTAGTTTTGAATTGATTCAATCAGCTCGGTAATAAAGCAATTTGAGTGACAAGGTCAATCGTTGCAATTAAACCTGTGCTTCGTTAGTATAAAAATGTAATCAACTATTTTGATTTTTTACTATCTAAGTAATCTTGTTTATTAATTTACCAAAAGTAGTAACATTTATAATTACTATATTTCTTATTTTATTAATCATTTGATATTAGAGAATAATATTATTTTTTCCTAATAGCTATTCAATTATATCAAGTGTCCAATTTGACAAAGCAAAGTAATTGTCAATGGAAACTTACTTTAAAAAAATAAACTTAGTTTCTCGGCAACTATTTCTAATATAATATTCAAGACTTTAATTATTTACAAAAATCCAAAAATTTAAATATAAGGCAAAAAGTATCCAACCCATGTAAGGAAGTAATAAAAAAGCTGCTAAAGGACGGATTTGATAAAATAATTTGATAAGAATAGCAACTAGAATACATAGTGTAATCAATATTGCTAGTGCTAATAAAAAACTTTGGTAATTAAAAAAAGCGATAGGCCATGCAAAATTAATCAGTAGTTGAAAATAATAAATAATAAGAGCAGTTTCTTTATTTTTACTATTACTTCGATGAATTAGATAACTTGCTAAACCGATTAAAATATAAAGAAATGTCCAAACGATTGGGAATAGATATCCAGGCGGAGAGCACTTAGGAAGGTTAACTGTTTGGTATACATCCATTGCATTCATTGTAAAAATTGCACTTAAAGCACCGATTCCCAGAGAGATTGATAGATTTAATATAATATATTTGTATTTTTTCAATTTTATCACCTATATTAGTATAGACAGATTATCGGAAAATATTAAAAATCTTAAGAAGTGATAAAGAATGATAAATTTTTTTCTAATATAGAAAAAAACACTTCTATAGAAAAGCGCTTTCATGTATAATAATAGAGTGAGGTAAGAGAATGAAATTAGTATCATGGAATGTTAATGGAATTAGAGCCTGTATTACAAAAGGGTTCTATGATGTTTTAAAAGAAAGTAAAGCAGATATTTTTTGTGTCCAAGAAACAAAGATGCAAGAAGGTCAAATTGAATTAGAAAAGCATGGATATTATACTTATATGAATAGTGCTGAAAAAAAGGGTTATAGTGGAACTTTAGTGTTTTCTAAAGAAAAACCATTAAATTATAGTTATGGAATTGGTATCGAAGAACATGACCATGAAGGCCGCGTTGTTACGCTTGAGTATGAAAAATTTTATTTAGTCAATTGTTATACTCCTAATAGCCAAAATGAATTGAAACGATTGGACTATCGGATGCATTGGGAAGATGATTTTCTTGCATACTTGAAGTCTTTGGAGAAGAGTAAACCGGTTATTTTATGTGGTGATTTAAATGTAGCCCATCAAGAAATTGATTTAAAGAATCCTAAAACGAATCGTAAAAATGCAGGTTTTTCTGATGAAGAGAGAGCTAAGATGACAAATTTATTAGAAAATGGTTTTATAGATACGTATCGATATTTATATCCTGATCAAGAAGGTGTTTATTCTTGGTGGTCATATCGATTTAATGCCCGTAAGAATAATGCTGGATGGCGGATTGATTATTTTATTGTTTCAGATTGTTTAAAAGAAGGGATAAAAGAAGCGTTTATTTGTACTGATATTTTGGGCAGTGATCATTGCCCCGTTGGATTAGAAATAGATTTATAAGATATGTTAAAGGAGATTGTGTCAATGGCACCAGTTACATTATTATCATTTCTTACTCTTTTAGGAATAACCGTATTTTTCTTTGCATGTGTAGCGTACAATAAAATAAAAAACAAGTAATGATTTATTTCATTACTTGTTTTTTTAAATTGAAATAATCCCCATTGTTGATAAGACTGAACTAATTAATATTATTAATAGGCCAGGGACAACAACATATTTCATACAAAATAGATAAGCTTTTTTACGCTTGAATTTAGAACTGTATTCAACTTCGTCAGTAACTGTTTTAAAACCGGTTACTTTGATGATAAGTAGACATGTACAAGCTGCAGAAATTGGCATCATGATTGAGTTTGTCATAAAATCAAAGAAATCAAGAATACTTAAACCAAGCGGTGTAATGAAATCTAAAACACCAAATCCAAGTGAACATGGAATACCTAATAAAGCAATTCCTCCAAAAATAAGAACACAGCATTTTTTTCTTGAAAAATCATATCGATCTTGAATAATTGAAACACAACATTCCATTAATGAAATTGCTGAAGTTAATGCTGCGAACAGTACTAATAAAAAGAATACTAATCCAATAATGTTACCAAATGACATACTGGCAAATACTTTTGGCATTGTAATAAACATTAAGGAAGGACCGGCGTTTAGTGTATCTGGATTTCCACCAGAAAAAGCAAATACTGCGGGGATAATCATTAAACCTGCTAGAAAGGCAATTAATGTATCCATTATCTCTACTTGAGTAATTGATTGTTCCATATCAATTTCACGTTTCATATATGAACCATATGTAAATAAAATTCCCATCCCGATAGACAACGAATAGAACATTTGTCCCATAGCCGCTACTACTGTCATGATTGAAAAACGCGAGAAGTCAGGAATTAAATAGTATTTAACCCCTTCAATAGCACCAGGTGTAAATAATGCATATAAAGCAATGAATAGAGCCATTGCAACTAAAGCAGGCATTAATACTTTACTGCATTTTTCAATTCCTTTTTCAACACCTAGCATAACTACGCCAAATACCATTCCAGCAAAGACAAGTAACCAGATGACAGGCTGTAGTGTTGAAGATGAAAAACCAGTAAAATAGGTATCACTAACTAAGCTGGCAGAATTGTTTGTAATAAATTCAAATAAATATTTACAAACCCATCCCCCAACAACACAGTAGTAAGGTACGATGAGCATTGGCACGATGGCATTTAGCCAACCACCAAATTGAAGTTTTTTTGCACCCAATTGTTTATAGGCTGCAATCGGGCTCTTTTTTGTTTTTCTTCCCAAGGCAGTTTCACTAATTAGCAAAGCAAAACCAAAGGTAATCGCTAAAATAAAATATGTGAATAAAAAAGTACCTCCACCATATTTAGCTGCTAAATAAGGGAAACGCCAAATATTCCCGAGCCCGACAGCAGAACCAGCTACTGCCATAACATAGCCCAGGCGACCAGAAAAGCTACTTCGCTTGTGTTTTGTTTCCATTTTTATCTCCTATTATTAAATTTTCATGCCTTTTCATTATAATAAAATTTGTCTATAAAAGTCAATTAAATGGCACTAAATAGGATGTTTTTGTTATGATTTTGTTAATGCTGAGTTAAATTAGATCAATAGTGTTATGATATAAATATAAATAAGTAAAGAAGGGATAAAATATGGCACGAATAATTGCAATTATTATGGCCTTATTTGGTCATAAAGGGCATTCGTAATTTCGGTATTAAAAAAGATATCTACGTTTAGATATCTTTTTTATATATTGTAATACCATCTTTAATTGTCTCAATGATCTTAATCTGACGAATTTCCTCGATTGCAACTTTGCAAGGATTACGATCAAGGATTAAAAGATCAGCTTTTTTTCCTTCTTTAATAGACCCTTTCAAGTGTTCTTCAAAATATTGATAAGCGGCATTAATTGTTACTCCTTTTAATGCGTTGTAGACAGATATTTGTTCATCTGTCCCCAAAGTAACCCCGTTTTTGGTTTGGCGTTTTACAGCACACCAAATCGTTTCTAACATGTTTGGCTCAATAACAGGGGTATCTTGATGGAAGGTATAAGGTAAATCTAATTTTAAAGCACTATGAACACAAGAAATAGATTCAGCACGTTGTCCAAGATTACGGCGGTGAATATCACCCCAATAATAGATATGAGCAATGAAGAAACTAGGAATCATTCCAATGCTTTTTAGCCGCGGTAGTTGATCTGGTCTTAAGGTTTGACTATGAATCATTACAGGGCGTAGAGGTGTGTACTGATCATTAAAGGCATCAAGTAGTTGATTGGAAGCAGCATCACCGTTACAATGAGTTAGTAGTTGCGCTTTATCATTAATAGCCATATCTACGAATTTTTTAACATCTGAATCTAAGTAGATCGGATATCCACAATAGTCACCACTATTTTCATATGGCTTAGATAACCAGGCGGTTTTTCCTTGTGGAGAACCATCTAGAAATAACTTATAACCGCCTAGTTTAAAATGATTTAAGTAATGATGATATTGTTGATTATCCCGATATAAAGAATAATTATTTTTAATATCAACATAACCTACAACATCGAGAAATAATTTATTTTCTGTCGCCAAAGAGTTCAATAAATCAAATTCATGCTGTTTCATATATCCCTCTTGCACAGTTGTGATTCCATAGCTAGCATAGATTTTTAAGGCATCAAGGATTTGTGTTTTTAAATTTTTATTTTCCTTGCTTCCTTGGCTTGCAATCGTAATAAAAGCTTGTTCCTCAAGATAACCATTTAAATGACCATCCTCATCACGTCCGTATTTACCACCAACAGGATCGTTAATTTGATCAGTTAGTCCTAGTAGCTGCATTGTTTTAGTATTGACTACACCCATATGACCTGATGCATGAGCCGTCATAATTGGATTAGTGGTAGAAATTTTATCTAAATCACTTGCAGTAGGATGGCATTGTTCTTTGAGAAAATTATGATCATAGCCAAAACCTATTAACATTTCTTCTGAAGTAGGATTATTTTCTTCAATATAATTTTTAAAACATTGAATAATTTGAGCAATACTTGTTGCTTTACTTAAATCAACAAGTTTAAGTGTACTTGCTAAAGAAACAACATGACTATGACTATCAATAAAAGAGGGCATTAAACATTTTCCTTGTAAATCAATGAACTCAGTATCAGCACAGACTAGATTTTTTATTTCAGAATAATTACCACATTTTTTAATCACACCATCTTCTACATAAATAGCTTCATAATCACTATTTTCCATCGTTAGAATATCACCATTATAATATATTTTTTTCATATAAACCTCCTATTAATATTATAGCCATTGCAAATGAAATTAATATTAAGTTAAACAAAAAATCAGTTTAAAACTGATTTTATAAATCTTGACTTTCTATTAAAACACAATTTTGATAATAATTAAGATTATTTTCATTAATCAAAGAAATCAAATCATCATTATAAGTACCTGGCTGTAACCAGATATGTTTGATATTAAGCTGGTTACATTCTTTAATATAATCTATTCCAAATTTTGGACTAACAACAAACACAGCAACGTCAATTTTATTTTTAATGGCAGTTAGATTGGGAAAAGTTGACTTTCCATCAATTTCTTTATAAATAGGTGAAACCCCATACACAGTTTTTTCTATTTCATTTAAACGTTGATAAATCTTGTAGCCAAATTTATCAGGATTTGTCGTTACACCGATTACTGCAAAATTTTGATAATGAGTTAAGATATCTTTAGCATTCATAATTTCAGCTCCTTTATTTTGATAAATATATTATATCATGATAATGGCAAGATATAGTGATAGATGCTTCTTTACTTATAAAAGAAGCTAATTTTATAATACTAAAAAGATTATTTTTAGATGCTATACTCACTAATTTATATTGATAGACATACTACTATTTATTATATAGCAGTACTTAGCATTACTGAATACATGGACTTATAAGTAGGGAGGAGTAGTTGACTTGAAGGATATAACAGAGATATTAAAAGGAATATTAGAAGGCTGTGTTTTAGAAATAATTAATCAAGAAGAAACATATGGATATGAGATTACAAGACGACTCAATCAGTTAGGATTTACAGAGGTTGTGGAAGGAACAGTTTATACTATATTAGTTAGGCTTGAAAAGAGTGGATTAGTTAAGATTCAAAAAAAGTTGTCTAAAATGGGACCTCCAAGAAAATTTTATTCTTTAAATGAAAGTGGACGTGAAAAATTACGACTCTTTTGGACAAAATGGGAATTTATGACTGATAAACTTAATGAATTAAAGGAGAGTGGTAAAAATGAATAAATTTTTTGATGATTATTTTAATATTAAAATAATGATAAAAAGTAAAAAGGAATATCGAACGCATATGAAAAGGGTAGAGCAATTACCGGCTGATTAGCAGTGTGTTTAAAAAAAATTCAAGCATATATGTGGCAGTTTGTATCCGGGTCAGGATATGATATGCTTGAAATTCAATGGGGTTACTTGAATTATTTGAAGAAGGGCAGCAGTACGAAGATCAGTTTTAGAAATAACTGGAGATGATGTTGCTGATTTTGTAGAAGAGCTTTTAAAAAATACAAGAACTTATCCAACGGATTGGAAAAGTGAATTTAATCACGAAATTCAAAAAAGCTTAAAATAAAAGCTTCTAAACAATAAACTTTTATAATATAAAGTAATTGATTTGATAAGTTAATTGTTTTTATTAGATACTTTATAAAGTAAAAAGATGTTATATCTCTTTATTGTGATATAACATCTTTATTTAATAATTGTTTATATAAGGTGAGATCTTCTTTAAAAGTATTGATTGATGCTTGCCAGAATGACTTATCTTTTAAATTAATATTAACACTTGAACAAACATCTTCTAATGACATTTTCCCTGTTAAGGATAATAATTTTTCATAAGTATTGCTAAATTTTGAACCTTCTTTTTGGTAAATAGTGTATAATCCTTTAGCTAAAAGAAGACCGAAAGCATAAGGAAAATTATAAAAAGAACAATCTGCATAATAATAGTGTGGTTTCCAGGTCCACATATATGGATGAAGATATTGATGATCTAAACCATCTCCATAAGCATCTTTTTGAGCCTGAATCATTAGTTCTTTGATCTCTTCTACTGACAAAGCACCAGTTTCTCTTTTTTCAAAAAAACGACTTTCAAATAAGTATCTAGAGTAGATATCGACGATTACTTGGGTAGCTCCTGATAATTCATCTTCTAATAAGCTTAGTTTCGTCTGATCATTAGCTTTTTTTAAAGCAGCTTTAGTTACAATTGTTTCGCAAAAAGTTGAAGCAGTCTCCGCAATTGGCATAGGATAGTCACTATTTAAAATAGATTCATCATTTAAACATTCACCATGAAAGCCATGACCTAGCTCGTGAGCCATCGTAATTGCATCAGAAAAGCTGTCACCATAATTTAATAAAAAACGACTTTCCTTGATACTATGAAGATTGCAACAAAAGGCTCCGCCAACTTTACCGCTTTGGGGATAAACATCAATCCAATTATTTTCAATTGCTTTTTTCGCAAAAGTACCTAAATGTTCAGAAAAGGTACTAAATTGATTAATAATAAATTGGCAGCTTTTTTCGTATGGATGACTGTCATGATCTTCGATAACAGGGGCATAAAGCTCAAACCAAGGTAATCCGTTTTGATATCCAAGGGCAGTAGCTTTAGTTTTTAGATAATCCCTAAAGACACTAAGGTTTTCTTGCATCACAGTTAATAAAACATCTAATGTTTCTTTTGACATTCGTGCATTGATAAGGGTTCTTTCTAGTTCATTTTCATACCCTCTTAATTTAGTAGTATAGAGTACTTCTCCTTTGATTCCGTTTAAACAAGCAGCAATAGCCTGTTCTTTATCTTGATAACTGTTTATTTCTGCTTGGTAAGCTTTTTTACGTATTTCGCGATCCTTATCATAGGCCATATTTAAAACCGAAGTTAGAGGGTAGGTTTGGTCCTCGATAGTTACTTCAATTGATGAAATTAATTGATCTTTTAGTTTGCTAAAAGCATTACTACCAGTATTTTGCATGTGTGCAATGATGCTCTCACTCTTTTTATCTAAAGTGTATTTTTGATTTTGCTGAATTTCTTTTAAAATAAATAGATGTTCCTTGATTAAGTTTGATTTTAATGAATCAAGCTTAAAAGTACTGATCCATTGTTGATTTAAGACTTCATCTTCAACAAAAGAAGCTAAAAGGTTATCTAGCTGATCGCTATATTTTAAAGCAATGCTATTTGTTGTATCGACTGATAAAGTTAAACTAATATAATTAGCTACTTTTTCAATTAGTTGATTTAATTTTATTAAATCGACTAAATAATTTTCTAATGATTTTTCATCATTGTTATTACGATATGTATTTATTTGTTTTTGTAATTTAATGATTTGGTTAAAATCAGTAGTAAAACTAGAATCATCAAATGATTGATATAATTTCGATAAATCCCATTCTTTCATTTTCTATCACCTCGTATAATATATTTTGTAAAGATTACAGCACCTTTACAATCTTAATTTCATATTGGATTTTCCTAAGTAATAATATTCTTTTTCACCTTGCTGCATTCTACTTAATGAGTCCGTCTTTCAATTTTAGAATGAATTACCTCATCGAATATTGTTTATTCAATATATTTTGATGCGTAGCCTTGATTAATATTGTTTTATTCTTATGGCGAGATTATGACATATCTAAAGAACAGAGGTTAGTCAAGTATTTATTTTTAGTTATATTTCAATTGAAAGGTGCTGATTTTATGAATACACTCTATGTAGATATTGATGAATCAACTCAAAACAATCAAGTTTATGCAATGAACTTTAATCAGGACATTTTTAATATAACTTCCCTAACAATCCTGATAGATGTGATAATCTTATCTTAACTGTTAAGACTTTTGTCGATAAAGAAAAATTTGATTCTATAATCATCTTAGCTAATCTACTTCTATATACGACTATCATATTTGGGCTTATTTAATAGAGCAGCTCAATTGTTATTATACCAAAATATTGAAATAAATTAACAAACTTTATGCTGATAATGATTTAATTGTTTTCAGCAAGAAAAAAACTGATTAGCAGCAATGTGCATAATTTCTCATCATGTAAATCAACATTGGTAAGTTCCTTGATCTTTTCTAAACGATAAAGTAGTGTATTGCGGTGGATAGCCAATTGTTCAATTGTTTTATGAGAGTCACCAAAATTACAAATATACGATTTTAAAGTATGATAATAATCATTCTTAGTTGATTCATCAATTTGTTTTAGTTTTGTAATAAGTGGATGGAGATATATCTTGTATGAACTAGTAGTAAAAAATGATTCTAAAGCAATATCTTCAAAAAAAGTAAATTGCTGTTTACTTAAATCGTAAGCTTTCAGTGCTTGTTGTTTATAAATATTAATATCTAACAGATTATCGAAAATATAACTAATACCAAACTTTAATTTATAAATATTTACAGCAGTTATTAAACTTTTTACTTTATTAATAATATTGTTTTTTGTTGCTCTATTAAGCCCGGTAATTAAAATATATAAGCAGTTATCTTGGAGATAAGAATATGTATTTGGTAAAGTAATAATATGCTGATGAAGTTGATTTAAATACACTATCTCATTGCTTTTTAAGCCTACCTTTGTAGTAATAATACAGTAATCTCTGCTAAAATTATTGGGTTGTGCAGGTAATAATTTTTCTAAATCATGTTTATTTATATTGTCATTTGAGAATAAGTAATTCATTATTGCAAAATATTCGTAACGATTATAATTATAGCCGGTTTTGCTGTGACAAATAATAGATGCGATAGTTTTAGCTAATTTACTGATAAAACTGAATATTTCAGATGATGGCTTGCCATCTGCAAATAAAATGCATAAGTAACCAATAATATTATCATTGTCTGTTATTGCTGCAATAATTCGTGGAATTGTCTGCCCAACTCCGTAATCGACATAGATAACATTATTATTTTGATCCAAATCTTTTTGATAATTACCTAATTGGATAAATGGGAGCATCTCAACTGCTACTTTTTGATGTTCTTGCATGTGATCAAAGAGCATATCTCCAATTTGTTGATTTGGATGTTGTGCCAAAACTACATAATTCACATCACATAAGACCATTGGATGATGGAAATATTCGTATAATTGTTTCATAAACTGATGCAGATTATGATTTATTAATCCATTGAATAGAAATTCATACATATCTTTCATAAGCTCACCTCCTTTATATTATAAATGTAGTTGTGCAATTTGCACAACCAGTAATTAAATATTTGTATTTTTGCCCATGGTATTTTTTTAACAAGAAAGATAAAATTTAAATATCGACGGAGGTAATTTATATGAAATACGATGCATTATTTACACCTTTTAAAATAGGTAATATGGAAGTGAAAAATCGTTTTGTTATGGCACCAATGGGAACTAATTCTTCACATATTGATGGATGTATTGCTAATGATGAAATTGATTATTTTGAAGCGCGAGCTAAAGGTGGGGTTGGATTGATCATTATGGGATGTCAATTTTTAAATCCTGATTTAGCACAAGGATCATTAGAAGGAGTCTTACAAAATAGTTACGTTATTCCTCAATTGACAACTGTAGTTGAAGCGACACATCGTTGGGGGGCAAAAATTTGTTGTCAAATTAGTTGTGGAACTGGAAGAAATGCTTTTCCTAACATGTATGGAGAACCACCATTCTCTTCAAGTGATACACCATCAACATTTAATCCTGAAATGAAGTGTCGTCCATTGAGTAAAGAAGATATTAAAAAAATTATGACAGAGTTTGCTAATAGCGCAATAATTGCTAAAAACGCTGGTTTTGATGCAATAGAAATTCATGGACATGCGGGCTATTTGGTTGATCAATTCATGTCGCCTGTATGGAATAAGCGAACTGATGAATATGGTGGTAGTGCTGAAAATAGAATGCGTTTTGCTACAGAAATTGTGCAATCTATAAAACAGGCAGTTGATTTACCAGTTATATTTAGAATTGCTTTAGATCATCTATTTGCAGAGGGTAGAACCTTGGATGAAAGTATGGAATTAATTGAGATTTTAGAAAAAGCTGGGGTAGATGCTTTAGATATTGACGCAGGATGTTATGAACGGATTGATTATATTTTCCCAACTGCATATTTAGGTGATGCTTGTATGGATTATGTATGCAAAGAAGCGCGCAAACATGTAAATATTCCGATCATGAATGCTGGAAATCATACACCTGAATCAGCACTTCGATTAATTGAATCTAAAGATGCTGACTTTGTTATGTTTGGTCGTCAATTTATTGCGGATCCAGATACAGTAAATAAATTAATGAATGATCATGAAGAGGATGTTCGCCCATGTATTCGCTGCAATGAAGAATGTGTAGGGAGAATTGTCGGACGTCTTACTAAGTTGAGTTGTGCAGTAAATCCTCAAGCATGTGAAGAAGAACGTTTTGCAATTAAGCCATGTAGTCAAGTAAAAAATATTGTTGTGATTGGTGCAGGACCTGCTGGATTAGAAGCTGCTAGAGTAGCTGCTGCTGAAGGACATAATGTGGAAATTTATGAAAAGACTAATATGATTGGTGGACAATTAAGTGTTGCTGCGACACCAAAATTTAAGGATCAATTAAAGAAATTAGTTAAATGGTTTGAAGTACAATTAAATAAATTGGATGTAATAATACACTTTAATTATGAAGTAAAAGCAGATGATCAAATTTTAAAAAATGCAGATCAAATTATTGTGGCCTGTGGAGCAGATGAAATTATACCTCCAATAAATGGTATCAATAATGAGAATGTAATTAGTGTAATTGACGCACATATGCACAAAGGTATGGTTAAAGGTGAAAATGTCATTATGTGTGGTGGGGGATTGTCAGGTATTGATAGTGCCATTGAACTTGCTAGTGAACATGGTAAAAATGTTACAATAATTGAGATGGCTGATAGTATTGCTAAAGATGTATTATTTATTAACCAGGCTTCAATTTTTGCAAAGATTGATGAATATAAAATTAATGTGATTACCGGTGCTAAAGTTATTGAGTTTAATAATGATGGCATTACTTATCAAAAAGATGAACAAGAAGTTGTTTGTAAAGCGGATACGATTATTAGAGCATTTGGAATGAAACCAAATCGTGAATTAGCTGAAGAAATTAGAAATATTTATCCAACTAAAACAAGAATTGTTGGGGATAGTGAAAAAATTGGTAAGGTTGCTAATGCTATACGTGATGGATTCTATGCGGGAATGTCTTTATAAAAATATAAAAGTTCGTTATATTAGCGAACTTTTTATATAGCTGTTTTAGGTATTGTCTAGTAAAAATTTCATATAATTATTCTATTTTTTATGAAAGTATAAAAATCAATCTTTACTTTTAATTTTGTTGTTGTGTAATTTTCAAAGTAATTTTAATAATTGTCATTGCGTGAAATAAAGATTATATAAGCAAATTATACATAGATGATATAATAATGGAAAAATAAAATGAAACTATGAAAATTTATAAAAAATATATTAGGGAGTTTTTAAAAATTGAAAGAGTAAATATGTGATTAAATAAATATCATCAATTAATCAAAATGCTTTCAAATGATTATGATGAGATTGAAGCAAGGAAGATTTTTTTAATAATATTAAATTTATCATTAATTTAATATTATTTCTTTAGTCATAAGCCTATTTTCAAGTGTAATTTTAAATGTAATGTAGTTATGTAAAATAACGATTAGATTTTATTTGATCTAATCGTTATTTGTTATATAGTCGTAAATATCTTTTCTTATCTCATTTTCCAATTTATAAGTAAATTGAACAACATTATTGTTTGTATTGGACATAGTTGTTTGAATTGGTTCGCCATAAGCGTGCATTAGACCTAAATAGTAAAATTCTTTAGAGGCTTCATCATCTTTATTTTTTCTAATAAATAGATGGATTTTAACATGATTAGTTTTTTCACTATATATTTTAACTACATCTTCGGATTCAATCGTACGCCTTGGCTTAGAAAAACAAATTATAGTATTTTGATCTACTAATCTATCCTCGTATTTGATAGATTCGCTAATGCCTTCTTCTTTATCATAATTAATAAACACAGGAAAAGTGTTGGTATGTTTATCGTACTTATATCCACCTATATTAAGTGGAACTAAATTTTTTTCCCAATTTAATAAGCGGCAAACATCTTCATAAGTGTATTTTTTATATAGGCATAGTGAGGTATCTTTATATGTATTCGTATAATTTTGTTTATAACGATTTATTCCAAAATCGAGTAATTCAATTATTTGTTTTTTAAATTCTTGATCAGCTAATAACATTTTAAATTGTGCAGAAGTATTGAGGTTTTCATCAATAAATATAGCATCTTTAAATGTTGCTTTTGATGAGCCAGTAGCAAAATTTTGACTTAGAATATTAATGATTGTCTGATAAGTTATTTTAGGTAAATTAAGATTATAGTTATTCAACAAAGATTCTTTTAAATTATCAAGTAAATTAGTATGTTTTTCAATTGCAATTTTAATTGCTTCTAATTCATGAATTCGTTTTCCTGATGCAAGTTTGGTTGAGATATAAGTAAGATATTGTTCTTGAACAGAGCTGAATTTAACATTATATTCTTTTTCGTATTTTGTTAGGAATTTATGATATGAACCTAAATTTTTATTTTGAAAAATTCTTAAGACATCAATAGATTCATATTTATCAAAATCTTTTAAACTAGGAATTTTACCTAGTTTTTGTTTTAATTGTTGATAACTTTCCTTAATGATTTTAATATCACTAAAATTTGCTTTATCAATCGATTCAAAAATTTTCTTTTTAGAAATCAAATCAAAATTAACTGTTGATGCACCTGGAATAATTAAAGAACCTTCACTTACGAATCTTCTTAAAGTATCTTTGTTATAGCTTAGACTACCGCTTAATGCAATAGGAATCAAAAAGTTCTTTTCATAATTTCCAATAAAATCAATAATAACAACATATTCTTTAGAAGGATCTTTACGTAGACCACGTCCTAGCTGTTGAACAAAAACAATTGCTGATTCAGTTGGACGTAGCATGATAACTTGATTAACTTTAGGAATATCAATTCCTTCATTAAATATATCTACTGTAAAAATATAATCTAAGCAATTAACTAAATCATCACTTTCAAGTCTGTTCATCGCATCACGGCGTTGTGCTTCAGTATTTTCACCGGTTAAAGATATAGTCTTGTAACCACGGGTATTGAATAAGTTAGATAGTTCCGTTGCTTCATCTTTACGACTACAAAAAACTAATCCCCGAACACGATCGCCTGAATATCCATAACGATTTATTTGTTCTATTATATGCTTAACTCGGTCTTTGGAAACAAGATTGTTAAAATCTGTTTTATCATCCAGTGATTCTCCATTAACTTGAATATCTGTAATACCATAATAATGAAAGGGACATAATAAGTCATATTCCATTGCTTGTTGTAGTCTAATTTCATACGCAATGTTATAATCAAACATTTTATAAATATCGAAATCATCACTACGCTCTGGTGTTGCAGACATACCTAACATGAATTTAGGGGTGAAATAGTTTACTAACTCTTGGTATGAATTAGCTCCAGCACGGTGAACTTCATCAATAATGATATAATCAAAATCATTTGGATTAAACATTTCACGATATTCTTTTTTATGAATTGTCTGGATTGTCGAAAATATATAATCAGCATTAATATCTTTATTGTTACCTGTGAATACACCGAAACTATGATTATTTATTATTTTTTCAAATGACAACATTGCTGTTCTAGCAATATTTTCTCGATGGACAACAAATAACATTCTTTTGGGATTAACATTTTTCACATCAAAAGCACTTAAAAATGTTTTGCCTGTACCGGTTGCAGAAATAAGTAAAGCCTTATTTTTATTTTCGTTTCTAATTGATTTTAATGAATCTAATGCAGCTCGTTGCATTTTATTAGGTTTTATTTCTTTTTTTATAATATTAGTAACTGATTTAATAGGTTTAACATAATTTTTTTTATATTCTTCAATCCAATCATTTGTTAAAGAAATAGAGTTTTCCCATTGTTGATTAAATTCTTTTTTTATTTGTTCAACAATATTTGTATTATTGGTCGATGAAAACTTTAAGTTCCATTCTTGGTTTATTGATAAAGCAGATTGGGTTAAATTTGAACTTCCTACAATAATATTAAAAGTATTTTCCTTTTTGAAAATATATCCTTTTGGATGAAAACCAGCCTTTTCATCATCATAAATTCTAACATCTAAATTTTTAAATTTAAGTAATTCTTGAAACGTACGGGGCTCATTAAATCCTAGATACGTGGAAGTAATTATTTTTCCAGGAATATTCTTTTCTTCCAAATCTAATAAAGTTTGTTTGATTGTTGCAAGTCCTGACATGCTGATAAAGGCAATTGATAATTCAAAACTATCACAAGAGTTTAGTTGTTGTACAAGTTCATGAGATAGTTTCATACCTTGTTTATAATCATTAAACAACAATTGGGGTTGGTATGTTTTATCAACTGTATTTAGCGCATTTAAATTTTTATGATAATCAATTGTTAGTGTCATGTAAAATTCCTCGTTTTTTTAATGTATCAAATATTTGTATGTCGGCGGGAATCCAATTAATATTTTGTTCATCTAATGAAATCCATCTTATACTGTTATGGTCATTTAGTTTAATATGATTATCTTTTAAAGTACATAAATAGCAATCCATATCTAAGATAAATGTTGGATATTTATAATTCACATTCATAAAAAATTCTTCAATAATAATTGTTGTTTCTAGTTCTTCTTGAATTTCTCTAATAAGAGCTTGTTCTCCAGATTCTCCAGGTTCAATTTTTCCTCCAGGAAATTCAAACATGCCAGCAAACTCCCCTTTTTTTCTACTGGCAATTAGTATTTTGTTATCTTTTTTTATAATCGCAGCTACTACTTTTACTGTTTTCATTTAATTCACACTCCTAGAAGCTATTATATCAACAATAGGATTTTATTTAAAGAAAAGAGATATAAAATATTAATATGTGTACTTTCTTTATATTTAGATAGTGTATAATAAAGCATACTTATTAATGTTATCATTACATAAACTAATGATAAAATACATGTTTTCATTATTGTAACCTTTTTGTTCCAGTGATTTAAAAAAGTCTACTATTTCTAATAATGAAAAATCTTTATTAATATTAAATATACTAAAAACAATATTTGTGTGGTGATTTGTATAAGGAATTTTATCAATAAGTTCGTTATATGTGTTCCAATTTTTATAAACACCATCAAATTCCCATATTTTATTACCTAAACTTTTTAACAGCTCTTCATCGAGTTCCATAATTTCATTATCAGGAAAAGTTTTTAATAAATGATATATGTTATTACAATTTTTATTAAAAAATAGTGTTGCAATAGAGTTGTTACGTTTTAACGTAATAGTATTTTTATACAAATAGTTGATAAATATCCAACCCGTAAAGTTTTAATTGAGGAAATGCAAAAGATTTTATAAATAAAAAACTCAAACACCAAAATAGGTCGATGTTTGAGTCTTAATAAGATTACTCCATATTCTCTAATAAATTATTAATAAAACTATCATAATTATAACTATGAATAATACTTTGCTGTAACTTAGCATTATTAACAATTTCAATAAAGATATCATAAAGGTGCTCAATGTCTTGTTGGTCACCTTGTTTTATTGCTAGTAAAAAGATAATCTGAACCGTATCTTGTTGATACCAGGTTAATGGTTTATCGATGATAGCAACAGCAACTTTAGTATCTTTAGCACATAGGCGCATAGGATGTGGTAATGCAAATACTTCATTCATATTAGTTTTTGCTAAATTTTCACGTTCCATAACACAATCAAAATAATTGCTATCAACAATATTTTGTTTTTCCATTAATTGACACATTTGTTTTAATAAAGATTCTTTAGAGTCTATTCCATCTAAATGAATAAAGAGGTTTTTATCAAAAAATTTATTTGATTTCTTCATTTTATTTAAAGAAATTGATGTTAGAAATTTAGAGATTGCTTCGATATCTTGATTATTTAAAGCAAAGTCAACAGTAATGGTAGGAATATGTTCACTCTTTAATGGTATTGTAGAAATAACAAAGTCAATATTCAATAATTCTCTTTTTGTATAATTAATAAATTCGTTATATGAAGCTTTACGAACAATTGTTATCTTATCTTTAAAGAAAACATTTAATCTAGCTTCTAACATTCTTGTTGTAGCTTGACCAGAACCACAGACTAAAATAACACTTTTGTTTTGAAGGCTTCCTGAAAAACAACGCTCAATCGCAGCTCCGATATGCAAAGAAACATAACCAACTTCATCTTCAGTTAAAATATAGGGTGGCTTATTAAAGATTTTTGCGGTACACGTTAAAGTAATATCAAATGCTAAAGGAAAATTAGTTTTAATGGTATTTAATAATGGATTTCGTTTATTTAACGCAAATGATTTAGTATTTAAGATAGATTTAAAATGTAAAAAGAGGTCATGTGACAAAATTTCATCATTACGCAAATCAAAATTATAATCAAAATATATATTATTCAATAATTCTTCTACTAACTCCTTGATTTTATTATCATTATCGACTAAGTCGTTTAATTGTGTATTGGCTACTAAATGTGAATAAATATATTTTTTTTCACCTTCACTAATCGTAATATTAAAAGTATACTCAATTTCATTTGCAATATCATCAATAAAATCAGTATAATTATCATCAATTTTAATAGTATTGTTCGTATTGATATAACAGTCAAATTGAATTCTTGAGATCATTAAAGCAAAATGGATGATTAGGTTTTTAAAATTAAAATCATTTGTTTTTATATGTGCATTTTTTAATTTATTAGAGATAATTTGTTTAAGAAGATCTAGATCAATTCCCTCAAAAAGAGTATATTCATCTTTTGTAAAGCCGGTAACATAGTTTTGAAAGTTGTACGATAAAACATTTTCAACTAGACATTTGCGTTTATCATCTTCATTACCAATTATTTTGACCCCGACATTAGTTTTTGAGATATATTCAAGATTATATTTTGAAAAAATAGCTTTTAAAGTTTTAATATAGTTTTGTAACGTATTTTTACTCACATAGATATTATCAGCCAAATCATCTAGACTCATATATTCATCACTATATAATAATAAATTTAATAAATATTTAATCCGATCTTGAGAACTGTCTAATTCTAAATTACTAGTTCTTGTTTGTTTTATTGAGCATAAAAAAGTATTATATTTTTCTTGATCATTGATCTCAATATAATATCCAGCTTTTCTTTTTAATTTTATTTTTGCTCCATTTTTTTCAAGAATTTCATTAATTGCCTGAATATCACTACGGATCGTTCTATCTGTGATGTTTAATAGAACTGATAACTGACTTGCAGATACTATATTATCTTGTCTGACATAGTCAAATATTTCATTTAAACGATTGTATGGAAACATCATTATCACGATTCCTTCCTTATTATGTCTATATTGTATAGATAATTATTTTTGATTGCAAATAATTGATTTCCATTTTATTTTGGAAATCTTGATGTTTATAAAGTAAAAGTTTCCGTTAATAAGTGGAAATAGCATTGATTGAAATAAATTTAGATTCAAGATAGACTATAGTTGTAGCAAGGAGGTAGTAACGGAATGCTTAATGAAGATTATATATTTTTGGATGTGAAAGTGACGAATAAAAATCAATTATTAGGGTTTATTGCAGACAAAGCCCATGAATATAATATTTGTGACAATCGAGAAGGACTGCTTGAAGATTTAATAAAACGTGAAGCAGAATTTCCAACAGGATTGCAAGATGGATTCGCAATTCCGCATGCACGTAGTAACCATGTCAAAAAGGCTGCAATTTTATATTTAAGAACTGATGAAGCAATTGAGTGGGGAACTATGGATGATAAAAAAGTGAATTATTTATTTTCATTGTTAGTTCCTGAACAAAATGAAGGAAATCTTCATTTACAGATGATATCTAAATTAGCTACTTGTTTATTAGAAGATGAGTTTAAGAATACGGTAAAATCTTCAACTAATAAATCGGCGCTAAAAGATTATATATTAAAAAATATGGAGGTAGATTAAATGAAAATCGTTGGTATTGCCGCTTGTCCTGCGGGATTAGCACACACACCTATGGCAGCTAAAGCCTTAGAAAAAGCAGGAGCTAAATTAGGTTATGATTTAAAAATGGAGCAGCAAGGAAGTATGGGTCAGGTCAACAAGATTACTGAGGAAGAGGCTAAAGAAGCAGCTTTTGTAATTGTAGCATCAGATCAAAAAATTCTAGGAATGGAGCGTTTTGAAGGAAAACCGGTAATTAGAATTGATATTACAACTTGTATCAAAGCTCCGGAGGCGGTCATAAAAAAATGTGTTCAAGCAACACAAAAATAAAAAAGCAATTTAACTTGGCGGAGTCAAATTGCATACACAAAACTATAGTGAGTAGTGTGTACTCTCATTATAACATAAAATATGAAAAGAGAGGTAAAACGAATGAAAAAGTTTTTAAAAGATGCTAAAGGACATATAATGTCAGGAATTGGTTATATGCTACCTTTAATTATTGGGGCATCACTAGTTGTGGCTATTCCAAAATTGATAGGGGTAGCGATGGGAATCAATAGTCTTGATGCTTATGCAACAAAAGATGGGTTCTTACACATCTTATATTTATTAGAGCAGGTAGGTTGGACAGGTATTGGCTTAGTTAATACTGTATTAGCTGGTTTCATTGCCTTTTCAATTGCTGACAAACCTGCTATTGGAGCTGGTTTAATTGGTGGGGCATTAGCTAGTAATACAAAAGCCGGTTTTTTAGGAGCTGTTATTGCTGCGTTTATCGCTGGATATATTGTAAAATGGGGTAAAGAACATATCAAATTACCTGATTCAATGCAGCAAATGATGCCGTTAGTTATTTTACCATTTTTAGCAACTGGTGCCGTTGCTATAATTATGGGAGTTATTCTTGCGACTCCACTAGCCTCAATTAATGATGCTTTAGTATCGTGGTTAAGAGATATGTGTAGTGGTGGAACTAGCCAATTGATCCTTTCATTAGTTTTAGGAGCAATGATTGCTTCAGATATGGGTGGACCAATCAATAAGTCAGCATGGATGGCTGGAAATGTTTTAATGACAGAAGGAATTTATCAACCAAATGTATATATTAATTGTGCTATTTGTATTCCCCCATTAGCATATGCAATTGCTACTGTAATTAAGAAAAATCGTTTTTCACCAAGTTTTAAAGAAGCCGGTAAAGGTAACTGGGTTATGGGATTTATTGGTATTACCGAAGGAGCGATTCCTTTTACATTAGTTAAGGCTAGCCGTTTAATTCCTATTAATATGATTGGTGGAGCTTTAGGAGCAGGAATCTGTTGTTTACTTGGAGCAACTGCTGATATTCCGCCAGTTGGAGGAATGTATGGATTTGTTTCAATCACTGGTGGTTGGGCTTATCTTGTTGGAATTATTGTTGGAGCTTTATTTATTGCAATTGTAGCACCAATGGTTGTTGATTTTAATGATGATAAAGATGAAGAAGAGACAATATCAGTTGATGATATTGAAATAGTAATTGAATAAAAAATAGGAAGATGAAAATCTTCCTATTAAATTAAAGGAGTTAATATGAAAAGAAAAGTACATGTGATCCCTCATTCACATTGGGATCGAGAATGGTATTTTACAACTTCAAGATCAAAAGTTTATTTAATGAAAGATCTTAAAGACGTTTTAGATACATTAGAGACAAATAATGATTTTAAATATTTTATGGTCGATGCTCAAGGTTCATTATTAGAAGATTACATTAAATGGATGCCACAAGATAAACAAAGAATTAAAAAACTTGTCCAAGCTAAAAAATTAATCATTGGACCTTGGTATACTCAAAGTGATCAACTAGTAATTTCTGGTGAAAGTATCGTTCGAAATATGTATTATGGAATGAAGTGTTGTGAAACTTTCGGAGAGTATATGAATGTGGGTTATGTTCCTGATTCATTTGGACAGTCAGGTAATATGCCTCAAATATATCGCCAGTTTGGAATTGAAGATACTTTATTTTGGCGAGGCGTTAGTGATGATATGGTCAAACATACCGATTATAATTGGCGTGGTGATGATGGCAGTGTTGTTTTTACTACCCAAATTCCTTTTGGTTATTATATTGGTGGAAATATACCTGAAGATGATAAAGCAAGTGATGAGTTTTGGCAAAAAGAATGTTTTGAAAAAGCCGGCAGCCGTAGTGCTACAAAACATATTTACTTCCCTAATGGTTTTGATCAGGCTCCTATTCGTAAAAATCTTCCTGATTTGATTAAGGAAAGAAATGAAAAAGATCCTGATAATGAATACATTATTAGTTGTGTTGAAGACTATATTAAAGATGTAAAGAGTGAAAAACCTGATTTAGAAGAAGTGAGTGGTGAATTAGTAATTGCCAAGCATATGCGGATTCATAAATCGATTTTTTCATCGCGAAGTGATTTGAAAGTGTTAAATACGCAAGTACAAAATTATGTTACTAATATTTTAGAACCGATGTTAACAATGTCGTATCATTTAGGTAATGATTATCCCCATAGTGCAGTTAGTGAGATTTGGAAATTGTTATTTGAAAATGCAGCTCATGATTCAATTGGATCATGTATTTCTGATAACGCTAATGAAGATGTATATATGCGCTATAAACAAGCTCGGGATATTGCGGTTAATTTAGTTGAGTTACATTCACGTTTGATTGCAACTAAAATCAAGAATAAAACTAATAATGAGATCACCTTAACATTATTTAATACATTACCAAAAAAACGTAATGATACAATTATTTTTGAAACATATTTACCAGCTGATAATTTTGCAATTAAGGATAATCATGGTAACCATGTTAAATATACTGTAATTGAAAAAACAGATCTTACGGACTATGTTTTATCACAAACAATTCGATTAAATCCTAGTAAAAATATTTATTTGCCAAGTGTAGTCTATCAAGCAAAGATTGCCATCGAAGCTAGAGATGTACCAGCATTAGGTTATGTGCAATATACAATTGATTTGGATGATAAATCTAATGACGATCTTCAAGAAATAACAAGCATGGAAAATGAGTATTATCAAATTACAGTTAATAAGCAAGGAAGTCTTGATATCTATGATAAACTAGCTGATTATCATTATCAAAATCAAGCTGTTCTTGTTGAAAATGGTGATGATGGTGACAGCTTCAATTACTCGCCGCCACGTCAGGATTTAGAAATATTTTCTATTAACAGTGAATTTGATTACCAGATAACTGGCTCTAGTCTTTATCAAAAGACAACGATCAATTATAAAATGGATATTCCTGCTGATTTACAAGAACGGGCTAAACAACAGACAAGTATTAAGTTACCAGTAACTTTAGAAGTGGTTTTAAGAAAAGGTTCAAATATAATTGATCTAAACGTACATGTCGATAATCAAGGATTATCACATCGTTTATGCATCTTATTTGATAGTGCGCTGACGACTAAATTCAATTATGCTGATCAGCAGTTTGGTTTGATCAAACGACCAAACACTTATGATAAAGAAATGGAGTTATATCTTGAAGGGTTAGGAAACCAGGAGAAGGCAGAAAAACCAAAAGAATTAGCTAATTGGGTCAATGATCAATCTACTTGGCAAGAACCACCAATATCAATTGAACCAACGCAAAGCTATGTTGCTCTTGCCAATAAAAGTAGAGGAATTGCGGTTATTCCCCAAGGGGTTCGCGAATATGAAATCATTGGTGAGCAAGGAAATCAAATTAGATTAACATTGTTTAGAACATATGGTTTTATGGGTAAAGAAAATTTAGTTTATCGCCCCGGTCGAGCTTCAGGCGAAAGAATCATTGCAACTCCAGCTGCCCAGTTATTAAAAGAAATGGATTTTAAATTAGGATTTACAACTTTTAATTGTAATATTAACAATTCAAATATTGATGTTCTCGCAAAAGCATATAATACTCCAATCGAAGTATATGAATATGCTGATTTCTTAAATGGTAGATTGATTTTTGCCCAAGAAGATGAGAAACAAATTTTACCAGTTACTAATTCGTTATTTGAAAGTGAAAATAACTTAGTTGTTAGTGCAATCAAAAAAAGTGAAGATGGTGAAGGATATATAATTCGTCTATTTAATGGTAAAGATCATCAGGATATTGGTGATAAACTAACTTTTAATTTTGATATAAGTGAAGCATATTATACTAATTTAAAGGAAGAGAAGATTGAGCAAATAAATGTTGTTGATAATAGTGTAGTAATTAAACCAATATCACATTGTAAATTTATTACGATATTAATAAAATAATTATAATAAACCTATATAGAAAATTACAATCATTATGATTGTAATTCTAATAGGTTTTTTTATTATAATCACATATTTTTTATTAGAGCAATGATTAAAAGTAATAGTAGGGAGTTGATTTTTAAGGGGCTAAGTTAATATATTTTTTTATTAAGATATGAAAAGGGGGAAAAGTGCGTAAGTGAGAATAAAATTAATCAAAAAATAAAAACGTAAGTAATGAGGTGAAAAATGTAAATATAGATACTATAAATATTAGTATCAATCCTAAAAAAGACGCCTATTTAATATAGTATTAAACATAATTAAAAAATATTTTTACTAGAAAATAATAACAGTTAATTTTTGTTGTTATTAATGTAAGCGCTTTTGCTTATGAGATAAATATATATTATAATAAAAATATGTAAAAAAATGGAGAGTATAGAGATGGATGTATATGAAATAAAGATAAAATTATATTTATTGAAAGATATAAAAATTGAAGAAACACAGACTTATTTAGCATACTTTATTGATAGTGTAATGGTTAAAGATAATATGTTTTTAGGTATACATGAGACTAATCAGTATAAGTTTTATACCTTTGATAGTTTGTATCCTTTAGCTAAAAATGGGGTTTATCAAAAAGATAATTCGTATGTGTTTAGAATAAGAACGTTAGATTATCAATTAGCTCAATATTTATATGATACTTTAGCTAAAAATCGGACTAAAGAATTTCAAGGTTTGACCGCTGAGGTTAAAATAATTAAACCAAAATTAATCAAAAAAATATATACACTTACACCAGTGATTTTAAAAACAGAGCAGGGATACTGGAAAAACAGCATTAAAACAGAGAATTTTGAAAAACGATTAAAAACTAATTTAATCAAAAAATACAAAGATATAACTGGTGAAGAAATTAATGAAGATTTTCAATTATATTATCAAATCAATTTTAAAAATAAAGTTCCAGTATCAAGAAAATATAAAGGAATTAAATTGTTAGGGGATATGATTGAATTAGAAATTGCGGAAAATGATAATGCTCAAAAATTAGCAATGTTAGCTATTGGAGCAGGTTTGTTAGAAATGAACGCCAGAGGATTTGGTTTTGTTAATTACATATATTATTGAAAGGAGGTTATATAATGCTTGATGAATGTTTACGAATTTTTAAGCAAGAGCTTAAAGATAATACAAATTTAGTTTTAAATACAATAATTTTGGCTGACGGGGATTATGTTTTAGTACATAGCGACGGTACTTATGATGTTGAAAAAATTAAATATTCAAAAAAAGATCATTGTTTAATCGAAAAGCCAGAAGATGAAATATATGATAAATTATGTTTTTATGATTATCAAAGTCAGTTAGTGAGTATGAATAAACCACAAGATCCAGGAAAAACGATTCATTCCAATAATTATTTATCATTATTTGTAAAAAAGGAAAGTTTTAATAATGGTAAAATGAATGATGAAGCAATTGAAAGATACTTCAAGGCTTTAGAAAATCCCCAAGACAAATATAAAGGTAAAGATTTACAGATGTATAATTTTGTAAATGATAATATTAGTGGGATTGATCAACAAAGATTGTTACATAATAAGCAATGGTTAAAAGAGCATATATATAATTTAGAAGGCGTTGATTATAATGAGAAGGATTATTTAAAAATCTTTTTTGAAGTAGATGACCAATTATATATTGATGAAGGAAATCGTTATCTTTTAACCAAGATATTTAATTGCAATGATTATAATGTTTATGATAACGGTACGGTTTATGGATTACCCAATTATAATCTGCAGTTAAATGCTAAGAAGCCTTTTTTAGAAAATAAAACCAGGATGCATAAAATTCCATATATGGTTTCCTTAGAAGATGCATTATTACAAAAACAGTTTTTTGATTATTTGTTAAATCGAGTAAGTACTGGTAAGAGCAATGTATACATAAATGAAGACGATGATAAAAGAATCTATTGTTTAGATAATACTGAAAATATAGATAAGGGATTTAATGGATTTTATCTTAAAACTAAAAAAGGTAAAGAATTAGAAATACACTATATGGATGTTGTTACTGATTATAAACAATATCTAAATCCTTTATTTGATTTTGAAAATGTTATTGGTGCTTTAGACGACGAATGTTATCGAGAATATAAATATCGTAATGACGTTGAAAAATTAATTAATAATATTTTGTTTTCTAAGTATTTAATTAATAATTATTTTACCGCTCCGGATGACATAAAAGCTATCAAAACAGATAGTGTTTACAAGAGTAATCTTTTAACCTGTAGGAATGCAATTTTTGCTTGGACACGTGCTGGAAGAGTTGATAATATTGGATATATATTACCAAAAGCAGCATTAGGGGTTGTAATTAATTCAATTAGAAAAGAATATATAAGATTAGCTCAAAAGCAGTTAAATCTTTATTTTGCTTTAGATAAATATTTTAATAAACAGGAGAATAATATGGAAAATGTAAGAGAGAGCTTGCGAACTAAAATAAATAGCGAGCATCAAGATGTAATTGAAAATGATTTAGAGTATAGCTTTGCGGTTGGTCAAGCACTAGCTTATCTGCAATCAAAAAGTAAGGCTAAAAATAAAACTCAGGATATTATTAATCAATTTATTGTTATTAGAAATGATCGGGTTTTAAAAATAAAATTAAAACAGTTTTATCAGCGGTATAATTACAGTTTATTTGTAGGGAAAACACGGTTTAATTATATGTTTTCGATGATTATGGAATATCTTGATGTAAATAAAATTGATCAAGGAATGTTATTAGCTGGATATTTAGGAGAAAATTTAATTTATGAAAAGGGAGAAAAGGAAAATGGATAAAAGAGTATACGGAGTAATTGGAATATCTTCAATAATGTCGAATTGGAACGCTGATTTTTCTGGCTATCCAAAAAGCTTATCTGATGGAACGATTTTTGGTAGTGATAAGGCTTTAAAATACCCAATGAAAAAGATGTGGGATAATGAAGGTCAAAAAGTTTTATATATGAAATCAATGAAATTTTCACCACAGAAAGATGGCACTGTAACATTAGTACCTAATTCATTAAAAGAAAGATATGAAAAATTATTTGATGTTGATGATTTAGGAAAATGTAAAGATGCTAAAGAAGTATTGTCTAATTTAATGAGTGCGGTTGATGTTAAAAACTTTGGAGCAACATTTGCAGAAGCTAAAAATAATATCTCAATTACTGGTGCTGTTCAGTTTGGGCAGGGAATTAATAAATATAGTGAAAGTGTAGCTGAAGAACAACAAATCTTATCACCATTTAGAGATAGTTCAAAAGATAAAGAAAAAGATGAAGAAGCAAAAAATTCAACTTTAGGTACTAAGATCGTTAGTAATGAAGCGCATTATTTCTATCCTTTTTCAATTAATCCTAGTGCTTATAAAGAATTTGTGGCTTTAGGAGTCACAGATGGCTACACTGAAGAAGATTATTTAAATTTTAAAAGAACGGCTTTAGTAGCAGCAACTTCTTTTTCATCAAATGCTAAAGAGGGATGTCAAAATGAATTTGCTTTATTTGTGGAAACTAAATTGGATACATATTTACCAAATTTAAGTGAGTATATTAGTTTTGAAAAAACAGATGTTAACAAGATTACAATTGAATGTAACATGTTAAATGAATTAGAAGATGTTTTAAATATTGAAATATATTATAATCCTGAAACAACAGTTTTAGAATCTAATTTACAAAAAGCAAAAACTTATAACCTGATTACTAAAAAAGAGGTGTAATATATGCAGGCACTTAAATTTACTTTAAGTGGTAAAACAGCTTTTTTTAAGCGTCCGGAGGTCAATACATATTATTATTTTACTTTTGGTAATATTCATAAAGTTGCGCTATTAGGAATATTTGGGGCAATTTTAGGTTATCAGGGCTATAATAATACGATTGAACTACCAGAGTTTTATCAAAAATTAAAAGATATCAAATTATCTATTTTGCCTCATAATAAAAAAGGTTATTTTTCAAAAAAAATACAGTATTATAACAACTCGGTTGGTTATGCTTCCAAAGAACAGGGTGGTAATTTAATTATAAAAGAACAATGGCTAGAAGATCCTTGCTGGGATATTATTGTTTTGTTGGATAATGAGGAGGCAAATAAATTAGCTAAAGCTATAATAAACAAAAAATGTATTTTTATACCATATTTAGGTAAAAATGATCATCCAGCTAATATCACTGATCCTGTAATTGTTGATTTAGAGAAACGTAATATTGATGAAGAATCTTTGGCCTGTTTATTTCCTAAGGGAGATTTTGAAGAAGCTGAAGATATTGATATTGATTTTTATAAATATCAAGAAAGTTTACCAGTTAGATTAAATGAAAAAACGGGATTGTATGAGTATATGACATTTATTCATACTAACCTTTATATGGATGAAGGCAGTGTATATAGTTTTGATGAAAAAAACATTGTATTTTATTAACCCGCTATTAAGCGGGTTTTATTAAAGGGAGGATATTATGGATATAGATGGATATCTAGTTTCGCTAGAAAAAATAATAATTAATATTGATCAGTGCTATGGACATAGAGATGATAATCATCAAGAAACAATTAATGAACATATTCAATTATGCACGAAATATTTGAAAGAAATATTTAAATTAAAGAAATTGGATTCGATTTTAAAATCTTTTAACATTTCTTTAGGAGAGGGGTTATCAGATGAAGGAAAAGAAATGTTTAATGAGTTATTTTTTAACACAATTACCTTTCATGATACCGGAAAAATAAATCCAGTTTTTCAAAATGATAAAATGAATAATTCAGTAATGAATTATTTAAATCCACCTAAAAATTTAGAATCTGATCATTCAAAATTATCGGCATATATCTATTTAGGATATTATTTAAATAAACTAAAAACACTAACAAAAAGTGATATCAAATTATTAAAATCTATTATCTATATAAATGCTTTTGTAATTTCTCGACATCATAGTAAAATTGATGATTTTAGAACACGCTTTATTGATAAGTTTGATAGTGATGATGAATTAGAAAAGAGAATTATTGATTGGGTTAATGATGATGAATTTGCAAAATTGTTTAAAGATGGTTTTAGTCTTATACCTTTAAAACAAAAAGGACGTGATAATTTATTTAAAAAACTAAGAAAATATGAAACTAATAAGCAAATTGATTTATATGTCTATGTTAGATTCTTATATTCACTTCTGGTTTTTTGTGATTATTATGCAACAAGTGAATTTTATGGTGATAATAGAAATAATGTAATGCTTAAAGATGCTGATTTTAGTGAAATCATGGAACTATATGATAATAGTGAATTAGTTACAAAGATTAGAAAGAATGATGTTGGAAAAGAAAAAATCAATGGATTAAGAACAAAGATATTTTTAGAAGCGGAAAAAAATTTGATAAAGAATATTGATAAAAACATATATTACATAGAAGCACCAACCGGGAGTGGTAAAAGTAACACAGCATTAAATTTAAGTTTACGTTTAATTAAAAATGATGATAGTTTAAATAAGATAGTATATGTATATCCTTTTAATACATTAGTAGAACAAAATCTAGCATCGTTAAATAAAATTTTTGGTAATAGTAAGGCTATGAATAATATTGCTGTCGTTAATTCTACAACCCCATTAAAAAAGGATGAAGATGAAAACTTTTCGGGTGAATATCAAAAAGCATTATTGGATCGCCAATTTTTAACTTATCCAATTATTCTAACAACCCATGTAGGTTTATTTGATACTTTCTTTGGAAATAATCGAGAATCAGCCTTTGGTCTATGCCAATATGCTAATTCAGTAATAGTTTTAGATGAAATCCAAAATTATCGAATTGAAATATGGAACGAGATAATCATCTTCTTAAAAGAATTTACTAAAATTCTTAATCTAAAAATAGTTATCATGTCAGCGACATTACCAGATTTAGAGTTACTTACAGATGATCGTAGTAATTCAGTTTCATTAATAACAGATCCTCAAGAATATTTTTTAAATCCAATTTTTAAAGATCGAGTAAAAACAGATTATAGTCTAATAAATGTAGAAAATACTGAAGAATCGTTATTAAATCATGTTTTAGAGATGAATAAATTAAAGAAAAAAATAATGATTGAGTTTATTGTTAGAAAAAGTGCAGAAAAGTTCTATCGTCAATTAAAAGAGATAGAATTAGATTGTGAAGTTTTATTTATTAGTGGTTTTGATAGTGTATTAGAAAGAGAAAAAATCATTAGTACAGTTAAAACTTCAAAACATCTTATTTTAGTAGCGACCCAGGTAATTGAAGCCGGTGTCGATATTGATATGGATATCGGTTATAAAGATATATCTAAACTTGATAGTGAAGAACAGTTTATGGGAAGAATAAATCGCTCATGTAAAGAAGATGGAAAAGGAATAGTATATTTCTTTAATTTAAATAAGGCAACCAATATTTATAAGGGGGATGAACGTGTTGCACAGAAAAATTTAACATTGTTTAATGATGATATGAAAAAAGTATTGTTAAAAAAGAACTTTAATTATTATTACCAAAAACTTCTTAAGACTCTAGCAAATAGAGCTAAAAAGCCTGAAGAAAAAAATGTTCCCAATTTTTTTAGAGAAAGTGTTGCGTGTTTAGATTATCAGGCAGTAAGTAAACGAATGGAATTGATATTAGATACTAGAGACAGAGTAACGATATTTTTAGGAAGAACGGTAATTAATATTGATGGGGAAGAATTTGATGGTAAAGCTATTTGGAATCAGTATGTAGATTTATTGAAAAATAATGAAATGGATTATGCTAAAAAAGTATATGAGTTGTCAGTGGTTAAAAGTATGATGAATTATTTTATGTACCAAGTTATTAAAAAAAATCAATTTGATTTCAAAGAACAGGTTGGAGATATTTATTATATTGAAAATGGTGATGATTATATTTTAGATGGTAAATTGAATACTGCTCTTTTTGAAACTGAGGATGAGTTATTTATATAGAGGTAAGAATATGGAAGTAAATGGAACATTAATAAACTATTATTTTCATTGTCAAAGACAATGTTATCTTCATGGTAATCGACTTAATTTAGAGGATGAAAGTGAAAATGTGAAGATTGGTAAAGCATTGCATGAAGAAAAGTATAAAGATGATAAGAATTCAGAGATTGCAATTGGCAATATTAGATTGGATAAATTAACTGCAAAATATTTAACAGAAACAAAAAAGTCTGATGCTGATTTAGTTGCAGCAAAGTGGCAGCTTTTATATTATCTTAAAATTTTAAAGTCAAAAGGAATAATACGAAAAGGACGAATAGAAGTAATTGAAAAGAATAAACAAAATAAATCTTTTATTGAAGTGGAGCTAACAGAAATTGAAGAAAAAGAATTAGATAAAATTGTTATTAAAATTAAAGAACTATTAGAAAATGATGAAATACCACTAGTTTTAAATGAAAGTAAATGTAAAAAATGTGCATATTATGCATATTGTTATATATAGGAGGTGTTGTAATGAAAAGTACTAAATACATAACTAGTATGGGAGATTTAAAACGTAAAGATGATTCACTTTGTTTTAGAAAAAGTGGTAAGAATATATATTTACCAGTAGAAAATATAAAAGAGATATATTGTTTAAATGAAATTTCTCTTAATACTAAATTATTAGATTTTATCTCATCTAAAAATATAATTATTCATTTTTTTAACTATTATCAGGGTTATAGTGGTACCTTTTATCCAAAGGATAAATATACTAGTGGTAAATTGTTGATTAAACAGGTTGAAACATTTAATAATTATCGTATTGATATTGCAAAGGCAATAGTTAATGGCATTGCAATTAACGTTGATGAAACTTTATATCACTATTATAAGCATGGTAAAAATGAGGTTAAAGAAACAATAGACTGGTTAAGAAAAGAGGTGCCAAAACGTTTAAAAAAAGCAGAAGATATTAAAATGATTATGGCGGTTGAAGGAGAAATATGGCAACGTTTTTATAGTATGTTTAGATATATATTACCTGAAGATTTTATAATGAACAAAAGAGTAAAGAGACCGCCTGATAATCCAATTAATGCACTGATTTCTTTTGGAAACACTTTACTTTATACAAAAACAATTTCAGCGATATATCAAACTCACTTAAATCAAAGTATTTCTTTTTTACATGAACCTACAGAACAAAGATTTTCTTTGTCTTTAGACTTAAGTGAAGTATTTAAACCGATCATTGTTTTTAAAACAATCTTTGAATTAGTCAATACTAAAAGATTAACGGTTGAGAAACATTTTGATAAGAAAACTAATTATTGTCTTTTAAATGATAAAGGTAGGGATATATTTATTGAAGCTTTTGAAAATAGAATGGAAACTAAATTTTTACATACTAAATTAAAGAGAAAGATAACATATAAAACAGCTATTAAATATGATGGTTATAAATTAATTAAAACAATTTTTGAAAATAAATTATTTATACCATTTTCTATAAAGGATAAATATTAATGAAAATAAAAAATCATAACTATGTAATCGTCTGTTACGATATTGAGGAAAAAAGAGTAAATAAAATATTTAAGATATGTAAAAAATATCTTCCTCATTATCAATATTCTATTTTTAAGGGTCCTATTACCCCTTCTAAATTAATTTTATTAAAAAAAGAACTAAAAAAAGCTATAAACAAAGAAGAAGATTGTGTAAGTATTATTAAATTACAGAGTGAGGATTCATTTGATGAAGAAATTTTAGGGAGTCAAAAAGAGGGAAATGAAGATAGTTTAATTATATAATTTACCAGGCTCAATTTCTTTTTAATGTCCTAAAACTGTTGGGAGAGTAAGCGTTTAAGAGAATTTTACTAGCAATTATAAAAAAGTAAAATCATTTGGTAAAAAAGTAGAAAAGTATTGATAGATATAGGTTTTGAGGTATAATAGAAAGTGTAAAATGGCTTATTTACTAGGGTTTAATAACAACATAAGATGTATTGAAATTAACTTCGTGAATTGGATTAGAGGAGCGAGGTTGTAGTTTAATAACAACATAAGATGTATTGAAATTGTAAATCTTGTATTGTTAACAAACTGCATTTCCAAGTTTAATAACAACATAAGATGTATTGAAATATAGTTATATCAGGTATTACCTTAGAAATATGATCTGTTTAATAACAACATAAGATGTATTGAAATAACATTTCTTTAGCGCTTAATTCTTCTATCATTTTAGTTTAATAACAACGAGATATTAAAGTGAAAAAACATGACTATTTTGTTCATATTACTATTAATAAAATATTTTTTTGTTATAATAAAAGTAAAAGTAAGTAGAAGTGGGGTAATTATGACAAATAAGTATAGATTAAAAATAATATATAAAGATACTAAATTGACATTAGACATTGAGGAAAATATTACTTTTGATGAATTAAGCTCAATTATTAATGAAAAATTAATGCTAAGTGATTCGAGAGCTTATAAATATCAAAAAGATGATGATATTATTGTTACAAGAAAAAATAGTAAAAACAATAAACTAGCAGATCTTTTAGAATTAGATCAGAAGTTAGTTTATATTATTGGTACTGGTAATAATGTTTATAGTATTAATATCATCGTTTGGGACTACATTATTGAAGCTGATAAAAAAATATTAGAGAAGTTTAATCAAATGTTGAAAAATGTCAAACAAGTACGTCCTGAACAAGTATATTATTTAAATAGTAGTCAAAGAAAGTTTATTGACGGTCTTTTGGCTGACTGTTATGAAATGTTGAAAGAAATGAGTTTTAGTGGAATTTATAATTACCGCTTATTTAAAAATGGTGCTGATTTTTTAACAACGAAAGTCATCTATTATATTCTTGATGATAAATATGAAATTCATTTATATAACAATAATGATGATTTAAAGGAAGATAATACAGAATATTTAATAACTTTTTATGATACTAATCGAGCTTATTTTAAAGGATACCAAGGAGTTAATCGTAATATTTTCATTCTTCACAAAGATAAAACAATTAAACAAAATGATTTTGAATATCTTTATCACGCTTTAAATCGTATCATTCATATGTTCAAGGATGGTGATGAAGATACATTATTTGAAAGCCATGAAACATGTTTATGTTATGACATTGCAACTAATAAATTTTGGACTGAATAATAAAAAAGCATCGTCTTATTATACTAACGATAAGACGATGCTTTTTATTCAGAATGATCTTCAAAATTTAAATTTTCATCAAAGAACTCTTTACCAACAACTTTCTTTTTATCACGGGCATCTTCTACTAACTTAGAAATTAAATCTTTAACTTCTCGAGCATTTTTTATATTCTTTAAATGAATTTCACGTTCACTGTCAGCTTTAGTGTACAAAATTACTGTTCCAGTACCAAAGATTTTTTGTGATAAATTTCTTCGTAGACATAAATCGGTAATACGATACAAAAGCAATTCGTCATAGTGAGTACTAAATAGGCCAGTCTCTTGATATAGGCGATCATTTTTTATTTCATATTTAGTAAAACTAATTGGAAACCACATAAAATGTTTACGATCTTGCCAAATAATTTTATTTTCCATCATAAGTTCCTCCAATTACAACATTTTATCTATGATGATTATAACAGTAAAGAGTAGTCAATTCTATGATTATTGAAATAATCTCATTATAAATAAAAAAATAAAACAAATTATGCAAATAAGTTTGTATATATCGCGTAATTATGCTATACTCACCAAAGTGTCTAGAAAGGTATAAAGAATGATTGAAAACAAATTTAATGAATTAGGATTAAGTAATGAAGTATTAAAAGCAATTGAAGATATGGGGTTTTCTAAACCGTCAAAAATTCAAGAAGAAGCAATTCCTGTATTATTGACAGGAGTTGATGTAATTGGTCAAGCACAAACTGGTACCGGTAAAACTTTAGCATTTGGGAGCGTTTTGTTGTCAAAAATAACTCCATCTCAAAGAAAGTTACCACAAGCTATCATTTTGTCACCAACAAGGGAACTAGCAATGCAAATCCATGAAGAAATGGAACGTATTGGTAAATATAATGGAAGTCGAATTACTTGCGTATACGGTGGTAGTGATATAGAGCGACAAATTCGGACCATTAAAAAAGGAATCGATATTATCGTAGGGACACCAGGGCGAGTAATGGATTTAATGCGTCGTAATGTTTTGAAACTAAACGACGTAAAATTCGTAGTATTAGACGAAGCGGATGAAATGTTGAATATGGGCTTTGTTGAAGATATCGAAACTATTTTAGAAAAAGTTGATGATGATCGTCAAACAATTTTATTTTCAGCAACAATGCCAGCAGGAATTAAAAAGATTGCTCAAAATTATATGCATGATAATTTTGAACATGTAGCTGTATTATCAAAACAAACAACAGCTACATCTGTTAAACAATTCTATTACGAAGTGAAACAAAAAGATCGTTTTGAAGCAATGTGCCGTTTAATTGACGTCGCTAATGTTCAAACAGGAATTATTTTTTGTAGAACAAAACGTAGTGTTGATGAAGTAACTGAACAAATGCAGCAGGCAAATTATAATGTTGAAGCGATGCATGGAGATTTATCACAAAATCATCGTATGAATACATTGAGAAAATTTAAAAAAGGAACAATTAATTTTTTAATTGCAACTGATGTAGCTGCTCGTGGTATTGATGTTGAAAACGTAACACATGTAATTAATTATGAATTACCACAAGATATTGAATCATATGTTCATCGAATTGGTCGTACTGGTCGAGCTGATAAAGAAGGACAAGCTTATTCAATTATTACACCAAGAGAAAAAGGATTTTTACGTCAAATTGAGCGTGTAACAAAATCTTCTATTACCAAAGCGACTATTCCAACTCTGCAAGAAATTTCTGAAGCAAAAATTGGAACTCTGGTAAGTAAAGTTGAAGATCAAATTTTGGCTGGTAACCATAAGAAGTTCAAGCAATTGGTAAATGAAATTGATCCAACAATGTTAGCAGACTTTACGGCAGCATTAATGTATATGACATTCCAAGAACAGTTAGGATATGATTATAAACGTGATACGATTCAGGAGGCTTCTGAAGGTAAAAGGCGTGAACGTGGCCGTGGAAATAATAAAGATTATACAAGAATTTTTATTACTGCTGGTAGTATGGATCGTGTCAAAGCACCACAAATTGTTAATTTCTTTGTTTCTAAAGCAGGTGTGAGAAAAGAAGATATCGGAGATATTGATATCAAACGAAAATTTACATTTGTTGATATTAATAAGAAGGTAATCAATAAAGTTGTTGATAAGTGTAATAAGCAAAAGATTAATAATCGAAAGATTGAAATCGAAATTGCAAATAAAAAATAAATATTTGGTGAAAAGATTGTGTTTTAAAAATACAATCTTTTTTTGTATAAAAATATGGTATTTTAAAAGCGCTTACACTTGAATGAAAAGGCTAACACGTGTATAATATATTTATGTATTAATTCTAAGGAGGATTAGATTGAATGAAAAAATACGTTTATATGTTTAGCGAAGGAAACGAAATGATGCGTGACCTTCTAGGTGGTAAAGGGGCTAACTTGGCTGCAATGGTTAACTTAGGGTTACCAGTACCACAAGGATTTACAGTGACTACTGAAGCATGTAATGAATATTATGCTGATGGTAAGATCATCAATGATGAAATGAAAAAACAAATTGATGACTGCTTAGAAAGATTAGAAAAATTAGCTGATAAAAAACTTGGGGGATTAGATAATCCGTTATTAGTTTCAGTTCGTTCTGGAGCAAAATTTTCTATGCCTGGAATGATGGATACAATTCTTAACTTAGGTTTAAATGATGAAACTGTTGAAGTTGTAGCTAAACAAACAGGAAATCGTCGTTTTGCTTTTGATAGTTATCGTAGATTTATTCAAATGTACTCTGATGTAGTTTGTGAAGTTGATAAAGAGTTATTTGAAGCTAAATTAAGTGAATTAAAAACTTCAAAGGGATATGAAAGTGATTTAGATATCACTGCAGAAGATTTTGAAAATATCATTATTCCTCAATATAAAGAAATTTTCAAAACTCAATTAGGTAGAGACTTTCCACAAGAAGCTAAAGAACAATTAATGGGAGCAATTTTAGCTGTATTCAGATCATGGAATAATGATCGTGCTATTATTTATCGTAACTTAAATGGAATTCCTCATGATTTGGGAACTGCTGTTAACGTACAACAAATGGTATTTGGTAATATGGGTGATGACTCAGGTACTGGGGTATTATTTACTCGTAATGCTGCTAATGGGGATAATCATATTTATGGTGAGTATTTAATTAACGCTCAAGGTGAAGACGTTGTTGCTGGTATTCGTACACCACAAAAAATTGCTAAATTAGAAGAAGATATGCCAGAAATCTATAAACAATTAGTTACAATTGTTAAAGGATTAGAAAAACATTATAAAGATATGCAAGACTGTGAATTTACAGTTGAGAATGGTAAACTATATATTTTACAAACTCGAAATGGTAAACGTACTGGTAAAGCAGCATTAAAAATTGCTGTAGATTTAGTACATGAAGGTTTAATCAATAAATATGAAGCAATGACAAGAGTTGAACCTGATCAAATCTCACAACTATTACATCCGAACTTTACACCTGCTGCATTAGCTGCTGCTGAAGTGTTGATTGAAGGATTACCTGCTTCACCAGGTGCTGGTGCTGGTAAAGTTTATTTAACTGCTGAAAAAGTTCATGAACAAGCTGTAGCTGGTGAAAAAGTTATTTTAGTAAGACACGAAACTTCTCCTGAAGATATTCAAGGTATGGTTGATTGTGAAGGTATTTTAACTTCTACTGGAGGAATGACGAGTCATGCAGCTGTAGTTGCTCGTGGTATGGGTAAATGCTGTATCGTAGGTGCAAAAGCATTATCGATTGATTATGATGCAGGAACATTTACAATTGATGGAAAAACTTATCCAGAAGGAACAGAAATTTCATTAGATGGTACAAGTGGTAAAGTATATATGGGAATTTTAGATTCTGAAGAATCTGAATTAACAGGTGATTTTGCTGAATTGATGTCTTGGGCTGATGAAATCAAGAAATTGCAAGTTCGTGCTAATGCTGATAGCCCTCGTGATGCGGCTGTAGCTATTAAATTTGGAGCTGAAGGTATTGGTTTATGTCGTACAGAACATATGTTCTTTGAAGGAGATCGTATCGAATATGTAAGACAAATGATTTTATCTGATACAGTGGAAGAAAGAATTAAGGCATTAGATGAGTTATATAAATTCCAAGTTGAAGACTTCAGAGGAATCTATCGTGCGATGGTTGGATTACCGGTAACAGTACGTTTATTAGATCCACCTCTTCATGAATTTTTACCACATACTGATGAAGAATATCAAGCAGTTGCTGATAAACTTGGAAAAACATTAGAAGAAGTGAAAACTAAGGGCGCAACTTTAAAAGAAACTAATCCAATGTTAGGACATCGTGGTTCACGTTTAGCAGTAACGTATCCAGAAATCTATAATATGCAAGTTAGAGCAATTATTGATGCAGCGATTGATGTTGAAAGAGAATTAGGATGTACAATCGTACCAGAAATCATGTTACCATTGATTGGTAGTGAATCTGAAATCGTTTATGTGAAAGATAATGTTACAAAAGCAATTGATGCCGCAATTATGGCTAAAAATGCAAAAATTGAATATAAGATCGGTACAATGATTGAAATTCCAAGAGCTGCTTTAACAGCTGATGAAATTGCAAAACATGCTGAATTTTTCTCATTTGGAACTAACGATTTAACTCAAATGACATTTGGTTTCTCTCGTGATGATGTAGGAAGTTTCTTGCCTGAATATATTAATCGTAAAGTAATTCAAGTTGATCCATTCGTATCGCTTGATCAAAGTGGTGTTGGTCAATTAGTAGAAATGGCTGCAAACAAAGGTCGCAGTGTTCGTCCAAAAATTAAATTAGGTATTTGTGGTGAACATGGTGGAGATCCAGAATCAATTAAATTCTGTCATAAAACAGGTTTAACTTATGTATCTTGTTCTCCATATCGTGTGTTAATTGCACGTTTAGCTGCTGCTCAAGCTGCTGCTGAGGAAATTATCCTAGAACACACTACTGATAAAGTATTAGTTGCTGATAAATAGCTGATAAACGTCTCTTAATTTAAAGAGACGTTTTTTTATTTGTGTAAAGTAGGATATTTGGTATAATAGATATGGTGATAAAATGAAAAATATTATAATTGTAGCAACAGGTGGAACAATTGCAGGAAGTGGCAAAGTTGGAAAAGCAACTAATTATCAGGCTGGAAAAATCAATATTAAGGAAATAATTGACTCTATTCCAATGATTAATGAAGTTGCTAATTTAAAAGCAATTCAGCTTTTTAATGTCGATAGTAATGAGATGAATGAAGAACATTGGATAATTTTAGCTAATAAAATAAATGATTTGGCTTCTCAAAAAAATGTTGATGGTATTGTAGTTACTCATGGAACTGATACATTGGATGAGACAGCCTATTTTTTAAATCTTACAATCAATACATATAAGCCAGTCGTTTTGACAGGGGCAATGAGACCAGCGAGTGCAACTAGTGCAGATGGTCCGATTAATTTATATCAAGCTGTTTGTTTGGCTTCGTGTGATGATGCTTTGGGACATGGCGTAATGGCAGTCTTTTCAAGTACAATTTATTCAGGGCGAGATATCCAAAAAATTAGTAATTTTAAAACTGATGCATTTGATCAAAAAGATTTTGGATGTTTGGGTTATATGAATGATGATAAAGTTATGATGTTTTCAAGAACTTTTAAAAAACATACATTGCAATCAGTTTTTAGTGAAAAGCCAATTACTGAATTGCCTCCGGTAGGGATTGTCTATTACTATGCTGGTGCTAAACCTGATATTTTGACGATGATGGCTCAGAATCATCGAGGGATTGTGATAATTGGCAGCGGTAGTGGTAATTATAGTCAAGCATGGCTGAATGAAATTGAAACACTAGCTGCTAAAGGAATCATTTTTGTTAGAGCGTCTCGGGTTAATCAGGGAATTGTATATGAGAGTGATGTTTTTGATCCTCATAATGTCTGTATACCGTCTAATACTTTGTCAGGACAAAAAGCTAGAGTGCTTCTAATGCTTGCTTTAAGTGTTACTCAGAATACAAAAGAAATTAAAAGAATTTTTAATGAATATTAAAGGGGGCACATGTACGTGGAACGAATCAAACTTAATTTAGATAGTATTGCAATGATGCTGTTTTGTGCTCGATTAAAAGCGTATAAAGAGGTCCCGCTTTCTAATGAGGAATGGTTGTTAATTGAGCGGATTATAAAAAAGAAGGGGTTAAAAGGACCTGCTAGTTTGCTGTCGATGAATCAGACAGAACTTGAAGAAATTTTAGAAATAAATGAATTTATTGCTTATAAAATGGCACGAAGAATTGAAACGATGAATATTTTTTTAAGTGTTCTTAATAATCTGGAGGGGAATGGAATTAATGTTACTACAAAATATGAAGATAATTTCCCTAAATTGTTAACTAAACACCTAAAGAAAAGGGCTCCATTATATGTGTTTTATTGTGGTAATATTGAATTAGTTGGAGAAGGAATTTCTTTGATGGGTCTTAATAAGGTTACTAAAAAAGATCGCGCCTATACCAAAAGATTGGTAGATAAAGCAATTGAAGATAATCTAATTTACATTTCCAATGATGCTAAAGGAATTGATGATGTTGCTTTGCATTACGCACTTTATCATGGTTGTCATTGTATTAGTTTTGTTTGTGAGCGACTTGGTGCTAAAAGCAAAGACTATACTAGATATATTAAATCCGGACAATTAGTGATGCTGAGTGCTGAGGATCCAAACTGCTATTTTGATGTAACTAATGCAATTGAGCGTAATAGCTATGTATGTGCATTGTCAAAATATCAAATTATTGTTTCAAGTAGTATTAATAATGGCGCAACATGGTTTACTTCGTTGCAAAATTTACACAATAAATGGACTACACCTTTAGCTGTTGAAGGGTTATATTTAGGAAATGATCGGTTACTTGATATGGGAGTGACACCAATATATATAAAAGATGTATTGTCTGATTATTCGTTCGATATGATTTATGATAGAAACAAAAAAATTGTTGAAGATGCAGAAGTCAATATTGATCAGATGTCAATATTTGAATTTATAGGAGAATAGAATGAATTTTGATTATAAAAAATATCCAGTGACAGCCGGGGTGATTGGAATATGTATTTTAGTTTATTGTTATACAACCGTTAAATACGGTTTTGAAATGAATGCTTATCAAGGAATCAGAGCAGGTGGATTTAATCCAATTTTGGTTTTGGCAGGAAATCAATATTGGCGATTAATTAGTGCAAACTTTATTCATTTTGGAATTATGCATATTTTTTGTAACTGTTATTCATTAGTTAATCTAGGCTCAGTTATGGAATATTTGTTGGGAATGAAGCGTTATTTGATTATTTTGATTGCTTCTGCCCTTGCAACTACGATTTTACCAACAGTTTTTTATATTTTGACTGGAAATGGTGCTAGTAGTATTATGGGAGGTATTTCTGGAGCTATTTTTGGATTGATGGGAGCTTTATTAGCATTGGCTTGGAAATTTAAAGATGTTTATGCATATTTATTCAAGCAAATATCGTCAAGTGTTCTATTGATGCTGCTGATTTCTATATTGGTGCCTTCGATTTCTTTATCTGGACATATTTCAGGTATGATTGGTGGTTTTATTGCAACTTTACTAATTATCAAATTTATGCCTTTACGCATTTGGAAAAAGAAAAAACCGGAAAATTATCATAATCTTGTCAATTAATAATCAGATATAGTAAAATATAAACATATAGAGGAGAGTACAATGAAACAAAAAGTAAGAAAAGCAATTATTCCAGCGGCTGGATTAGGAACAAGATTTTTACCAGCAACTAAAGCACTAGCAAAGGAGATGTTGCCAATTGTTGATACCCCAACAATTCAATATATTATCCAAGAAGCAGTGGATAGTGGAATTGAAGAAATTTTGATTATTACTAATTCAAATAAACATGCGATGGAAAATCATTTTGATAAGTCGTATGAATTAGAAGCGCGTTTAACAGAATCAGGTAAAATGGAACAAGTTAAAATGATACAAGATATTGCTGATATGGCAAATATTTATTATATTCGTCAAAAAGAGCCAAAGGGATTAGGTCATGCGGTATTATGTGCAAAATCATTTATTGGTGATGAGCCATTTGCAGTATTATTAGGTGATGATATTGTTGTAAATGATGGTGGTGAGCCAGCATTAAAGCAATTAATAGATGCGTATATAAATAAAGAAGCATCAGTTGTTGGGGTACAGACAGTTGAACATAAAGATGTTTGTAAATATGGAATTGTCAGTCCGTCACATTCGCATCCTCGTGAAAATGGTGGGCGTTTAGTTAAGTTAAATAATATGGTGGAAAAGCCGGCAGTTGAAGAAGCTCCTAGCGATATGGCAGTATTAGGAAGATATGTTTTGACACCAAAAGTATTTGAATTGCTAGAAACTCAAGGGAAAGGTGCTGGTGGAGAAATCCAGTTAACAGATGCTATCAAACGTTTAATGGATATTCAAGCGGTCTATGCGTATGACTTTGAAGGGATTCGTTATGATGTTGGTGATAAGTTTGGTTTTATTAAGGCAACGATTGATTTTGCATTAAAGCGCGAAGATTTAAAAGAAAAGGTTCAAGCATATATAAATTCACTTGTAAAGGATGTTAAATGATGAGTTTTCAAGAGAAATATGAAGAGTATAAACAAAGAAAAGAAGCGCAAGCGTTTTTTAATCAAAATAATGATCAAAAAGTATATGGGAAAGATTATTTAATAGCTATTTTAGTTGGATTTGGTTCAACGATCGTTATGGGATGTATTTTAACCTGGATTATTTCTAAAATAGGTTTTAATTTTTCATACTTTACTATTTTAATTGGAATTTTTGAAGCTCAGGCAATAAAAAAAGTATTGAATAAAAGTGGTCAACAATTAGCCATTATTGCTGCAGTTACTTTTGTTTTAGGAATTGTCGTGGCACAAGCAATTTTTATAAGTATAACGCTACCTTTTTTTAATGTCAGCATGCTAGTTGAAACATTCAAATATTGTTTCCAAAATATGATAACAGGTGATGTGTTAAGTACAATTATCTATTTATTTGGTGCGATTGCGGCATATATGGCATTAAAAGATTAAATATATTAATTTAAAAGAATATAATTGGCTGATCGGTTTTAGTGATCAGCTTTTTTGTTATATTATTTTTAATAAAGATTGATGGATTCAAGGTAAATGGATTGTTAAATAAAAACATTCTTTTTATTTAAAATGAAAAAATAATGCCTTTCTATATTTGTGAGGGTCTTTTAGTAATTATAACTAGCAATACAAAAGGCTACGTAGTATAATAATGGTATGCAAAAGGAGGATTTTTAAAAATGGCTAAAAAGTTTTTATCAATGGATGGTAATACTGCTGCAGCGCACGTTGCGTATGCGTTTACTGAAGTAGCAAGTATTTATCCAATTACACCTTCATCTCCAATGGCTGAAAATGCGGAAGCATGGTCTGCCCAAGGTAAAAAAAATATCTTTGGTTCACCTGTTAATGTAATTGAAATGCAATCAGAAGCCGGAGCTGCTGGTGCTGTCCATGGGGCGTTACAAGGTGGTGCACTTGCAACTACTTTTACTGCGTCTCAAGGTTTATTATTGATGATTCCTAACTTATACAAGATTGCTGGGGAATTATTACCTGGTGTATTCCATGTATCAGCAAGAGCACTTGCAACAAGAGCATTAAATATTTTTGGTGATCATCAAGATATTTATGCTTGTCGCCAAGTTGGAATGCCAATGATTTGTTCACACTCAGTTCAAGAAGTAATGGATTTAGGAGGAATTGCACATTTAACGGCAATTAAATCATCTGTTCCTGTAATGCACTTCTTTGATGGATTTAGAACATCTCATGAAATTCAAAAAGTAGAAGTAATGGATTATGATGTATTAGAAAGTCTTTTAGATAAAGAGGCTCTTGCTAAATACAAGAAAAATGCAATGAATCCACACACTAACCCAATTGAGCGCGGTGGGGCTGAAAATGATGATATTTATTTCCAAGGTCGTGAAGCTCAAAACAAGCATTATGATGCAGTGGTAGAAGTAGTTGCTGATTATATGAAAAAGATTTCTGAAATTACCGGTAGAGAATATGCTCCATTTACATATTATGGGGCACCTGATGCAGCAAGAGTAATCGTTGCAATGGGATCAGTAACAGAAACAATTAAAGAAACAATTGATGAAATGAACCGTCGCGGTGATCGCGTAGGTTTAATTAAAGTACATCTATATCGTCCTTTCTCTGCCAAATACTTATTAAAAGTATTACCTAATACAGTGGAAAAAGTAGCTGTTCTAGATCGTACTAAAGAAATGGGTGCTACTGGAGAGCCTTTATACTTAGATGTTGTTAGTGTCCTTAAAGACGTTAAACATGTAAGAGCAATTGTTGGTGGACGTTATGGTATGGGTTCTAAAGATACTACTCCTCGTCAAATCAAAGCAGTATATGATCATTTATTAGAGGATGCTCCATTTACTTCATTTACAATTGGTATTAATGATGATGTAACTAATCTATCATTAAAAGAGGATCCTGAATTTAATGTTGATGCTGATTATACAGCATGTCTATTTTATGGTTTAGGTTCAGATGGTACTGTTTCAGCTAATAAATCTTCAATAAAAATCATTGGGGATCATACTGATTTATATTCACAAGCTTATTTTGCTTATGATTCTAAAAAAGCTGGAGGGGCAACACGCTCTAATTTACGCTTTGGGAATACTCCAATCAGAGCTACTTATTATGTAAATAATGCGGATTTTATTTCTTGTTCATTAGACAACTATGTAATTAAATATGATATGTTAAAAAATCTTAAAGATGGTGGAACATTCTTATTAAATACAGAGTTCTCAAAAGAAGAAATTATTGATTATTTACCAAATCGAGTAAAAAAACAATTAGCAGATAAAAAGGCTAAATTCTATATAATTAATGCCAATAAAATTGCTGGTGAAATTGGTATGGGAAGAAGAACTAATACAATTCTTCAATCTGCATTCTTTGCATTAAATCCCCAAATCTTACCAATTGAAAAAGCTGTTGAATATATGAAAGAAATGGCAAAGAAAACATATAGTAAAAAAGGTGATGCTATTGTCCAACTTAACTACAAAGCAATTGATGCAGGTAAAGACGCAATTGAAGAAGTAGCTGTTGATAATTTTTGGTCTGATTTAACAGTAACTGCAACTAGAAGTACTACTGGAGATGAACATTTTGATGAATTTGTTTCAGTAATCAATAGTTTAGATGGTTATGATTTACCTGTTTCTGCTTTCATGGATAAATTAGATGGTTCAATGAAATCAGGAGTGGCAATCAAAGAAAAGCGTGCAATTGCAACTGAAGTTCCTCGTTGGAATAAAGATAACTGTATTCAATGTAATAACTGTGTAATGGTTTGCCCTCATGCAACGATCAGAGCGTTCTTACTTGATGAAGAAGAAATGGCTAATTTACCAGAAAACATTGGTGATGATGTTTTAGTTCCAATGGGTAAAGATATGGGTGGATTAGTATATCGTATCCAAGTTTCACCGGATAACTGTGTTGGATGTGGTTTATGTGTTACTGAATGTCCAGGTAAGAAAGGTGAAAAAGCTCTTGAAATGGTTAGTGTGAAAGATGAATTAGTACATGCTCCATTAGCTGATTACATGTATGCTAATGTTAAATATCGTGATGATAAGTATCCATTAACTACAGCTAAAGGTGTTGGTTTCATGAGACCGTATTTTGAAGTTTCAGGTGCTTGTGGTGGATGTGGTGAAACACCATACTATCGTTTGGCTTCACAATTATTTGGTAAGGATATGATGATTGCTAATGCTACTGGATGTAGTTCAATTTATAGTGGTTCTACTCCTTCTACACCTTGTGCGATTGATGGAAATGGTCAAGGACCAGCATGGGCTAACTCATTATTCGAAGATAATGCTGAATTTGGTTTCGGAATGAAATTAGCTGAAAATTATAAAGTTGGGCATCTATTACGTATTATTGAAGAAAATAAAGATGCTTGTGAACCGGAACTGAAGGCTTTATTGGAAGAGTATGTTGAAATCAATGGTGATCGCGCTAAAGAAAGAGAGCTTGTGCCTCAAATCATGACTGCGGTTAAAGCTTCAAGCAACGAAGCAATTAAAGAATTGTTAAATCATGAAGGAGATATGGTAAGTAAATCTCAATGGATCATTGGTGGTGATGGATGGGCTTATGATATCGGCTATGGTGGATTAGATCATGTTATTGCAAGTAATCAAAATGTTAATATTTTAGTACTTGATACTGAAGTATATTCTAATACAGGCGGACAATCTTCTAAATCATCTCAAGCTGGATCAATCGCCAAATTTACTGCTGGGGGTAAATCAGCTGCTAAAAAAGATTTAGCACAAATCGCTATGGCATATGGACATGTTTATGTTGCTCAAGTTGCTATGGGAGCAAATCCTGTACAAACAATTAAAGCATTCAAAGAAGCTGAAGCTTATAATGGACCTTCTTTAATCATTGCTTACTCTCCATGTATGGAACATGGTATTAAAGGTGGTCTTGCAAATCATCAAAGACAACAAAAAGATGCTGTATCCTGTGGATACTTCAACTTATTGAGATATGATCCTCGTCTTGAAGATGCAGGAAAGAATCCTTTGCAAGTTGATTCTAAAGCACCAGACTTTGATAAATTTAAAGATTTCTTGTTATCTGAAAACCGTTTTGCACAATTGTTAAAGGTTAATCCAGAACATGCGGAGGCATTAATGGAGAAATGTTTAGCTGATGCTAAAAAACGTCGTTTAAGATTAGATAGAATGGCATAAAAAGTTTAAATCAGAGGAAAAATCCTCTGATTTTTTCTTATTCGACTGCAAATATAGTTGATTATTACACTGTTTTTTGGAAACTTAATAAAAAAATAAAAAAAATGTATAAAATTCTTTACAAGAGCAAATATTAGTGATAGAATAATCATGCACTCGAGATAAGAGTGGAGATCATTGAAAACTAAACAGAATTAAGAAACACACGTCAATATCCAGAAGGAT
>NZ_JAHPYJ010000020.1:0-68936 GCF_019041935.1 Erysipelatoclostridium sp. MSK.7.34 | reverse complement strand
CTTCATAGCCATATTTTGCTTCAATATACTCTCTGATCACATTTTTATATTCAACCGCAACATGATCATTTCCAATTCCAATTTTCATAACTTTCTCCTGACTCTAATCTAGATCTTCACCATTGCTGGCAATTACCTTCTTATACCAATAGAATGAATCTTTTCTTGAGCGATGTAGATCACCATTTCCTTGATCATCCATATCAACATAGATAAATCCATATTTTTTATCCATTTGCCCAGTACCCGCACTTACTAAGTCGATACATCCCCAAGTTGTATAACCAAATAGGTTTACACCTTCTTCGACTGCTTCTTTCATGCATTGAATATGTCGACGATGATAATCAATTCTTGCCGAATCATGACAAATACCATCTTCACCCTCAGTTTCAATCAGTCCAATACCATTTTCAACATCAAATAACGGTACTTGATAACGATCATTTAAAATGTGCAAGAAATGTTTAAATCCTAACGGATCAATTTGCCAACCCCAAGCATTTGCTTCAAGATACGGATTTTTAACACTTCCTAAAATGTTTCCTCCAGTAATATCCAATTGTTCTTCATTATGAGTAGTAATTACCCCCGAAGCATAATAAGAAAATCCTAAAAAGTCTGCTTTTCCTTCTTTTAAATCCTTTTTATCTTGTTCTGTAATTTCTGGAGTAAAATTCCACTCTTCCCAAATTCTTTTAGCATAAGGTGGATATTCTCCCCTTATTTGAGTATCTGCACTATATCCAAAGAAATCTTGGAAACGTTTATATTGTGCAAATGCATCTTTTGGATCAGGAGTAAGTGGATAATTCATATTTCCACAAATCATTGCACCAACTTTAAGATCTTTATCAATTTCATGAGCAACAATAGTTGCCCTAGCAGCCGCAACCAATTGATTGTGCAAATAAGCTAGATCTCTTTTAGCTTTATCTTTAGGAGTATCATTTAATGGCATAATGATATTAATTTCATTAAATGTCATCCATTTATTTACCAAATCTTTATATTCAGTAAAACAAACTCGTGCAAATTCAACAAATTCATCAATCATTGCCCGATTGCGCCAACCACCGTGTTGTTCAAGAAGAGAAACAGGTTCATCATATTTATACAGTGTAATAACTGGATCCATACCATACTTTCTACATTCTTCAAAAACACTACGATAGAATTCAACGCCTTCTTGATTAACACCCCCCTTAATACCATGAGGATAAATACGAGCCCATGATATAGATGTATTAAATGTTGTATATCCCATTTCTGCTAACAAGGCAATATCTTCTTTATAACGATGATAAAAATCACTAGCCACATGGTTAGTATAATGTAAATCATCAAATAACTGAAACTTACACCCTTCTGGTAATTCATCAACTGCTTCCCAGTCTTTATGTACTTTTTTACCCTCTTGGTCTAAATACCAAATTTGACGACGTTCTTTAGCTGAACCAGCTGTGCAATAATCTACTAATACTGGTGATTTTCCACCTTCATTCCAACCACCTTCAATTTGAGCAGCACTAATTGAACCACCCCATAAAAAACCTTTTGGAAAACTCATAATAAACCTCCTAAAATTTATTTTAATTTAATCTTATTACCCTTCAATCAATTTTAAAGCAGTATCCAAAACCTTATTACCATTCATCATTCCATAATCTTGCATATTAATAACTTCAACCGGCTTATTTGGATATTTAGCCTTAACATTCTTTAATTCATAACGTACCTGTGGGCCTAATAAAATCACATCTGCAGCATCTCCAAATTGATCGATACTCCCAACTGGATGTGCTTCAATATTAATCCCGATTCCTTTTGCTGCAGCCGCTTCGTTCATTCGATTTACAAGTAGACTTGTTGACATTCCAGCTGCACATACTAACAAAATATTCATTTTATCCTTCCTCCTTTATAACTTTCTTAATTCTGTAATAATCTCTTTATAACTTTTTTCTTTGCCAAACAACGCACTAGTTCCTAAAATAAATCCTTTAACGCCTACCTTTGATAACATCGCGATTTTTTCTGGTGAACAAGCACCATCGATCATTACCTGATAGCCGCCATAGTTAGAGGCAGCATCAACAAACTGCCGGAATTTTGGAGTGACAAAATCTAAATATTTTTGTCCTGCAAAACCTGGGTTAACACTCATTAGCATGACATAATCACATAAATACAAAAGTTCTTTAACTGTTTCAAAAGATGTTCCCGGATTCAAAGCAATTCCTGCTTTTGCTCCAGCATCTTTAATCTTTTGTAATGTTCGGCAAGCATGCTTATCAGTCTCTGGATGAATATAAATAATCTTTACGCCTAAAGCTGCGAATTTCTCAATATAATCACTTGGGTTGACGACCATTAGATGCACATCACATGGTTTCGTTGCTTGTTTACATATATACTCAATATCTTGCAGACCCATCCCAAAATTTGGAACATAGCTACCATCCATGACATCTAGATGAAAAAAATCAATCCCACCTTCTTCTAACTCTTTTATTTCCTTTTCAAGATTGCCAAAATTAGCACACATCATTGATGGACATAATAGTTTCTCCATACAATCCTCCTATATTTTGAGTAAACGTTTACCTTTCGTTCATACTCCTATTATATATATCTTGAGTAAACGTTTCCACATATATCCATGGCACAATATGTGCCGTTGTATTTATTCACCTTTTTCTTTGTGAGTAAGCGATTACATTTTATTGAAAATATCTATTTTTTAATCTATAATGAAAATGGAGGGGAACAAAAATGGTAAAGAAAAAAAATATTTCAATTAAGGAAATAGCTAAGTTAGCTGATGTCTCTGTCGCCACTGTTTCTAGAGTTATCAACAATAATGGTCGCTTTTCTGATAAAACTAAAGAGAAGGTCGAAACAATTATTAAAGAATATGGTTATACTGCTAATATTGCCGCCAAAAGCTTACGGACATCAAAATCAAAAACAATCGGATTAATTGTTCCAAACATCGATAATGAATGGTTTTCACAGTTAGCATTAGATATCGAAAACTATTTTTTTAAACACAATTATTCAGTATTTATTTGTAATACCTCACAAAATGAAGAAAAAGAAGTTGCTTATTTCAAATCACTAGATTCTAAATTAGTGGACGGAATCATCTGCATTTCAGGAATTGAAACAATCCCATCAGATTCATTAACTCGTGACATCCCAATTGTTTGTATTGATCGAAAACCCAAAGATCATAGTAATGCCTACTATGTTGAATCTAATCACTATTTAGGGGGATATTTAGCAACTGAAGAACTAATTCAACAAGGGTGTAAAAATATTGCAATCGTATCACGAAATAAGTCATTATCCGTCAACAAGCAGCGTTTAATGGGCTATCGTCAAGCTTTAAAAGATTATCAATTACAAGAAAACAAACAGCTAGAATTATTATTGGATATTGAACAAGCTAATTACGAAGGGGCTAAAGAAGCAATTAATCAATTAATTAAAAACAATATTCCTTTTGATGGTGTCTTTGCAACTAATGATTGGCGTGCTTATGGGGTACTTGTAGGACTTTTAGAAAACAATGTTAAAGTCCCTGATGAAGTTAAGATCATTGGTTTTGATGATATTTTCATTTCTGCATCCAGCCACCCATCACTTTCAACAATCAAGCAGAACATTCCCGCTTTAACTAAAACAGCTTGTAGTTTACTTTTAGATTTAATGAATGATATTGCTATCAATGATGAAAAAAAGCAATTTATTTTGCCAGTCGAAGTTATTCGACGAGATTCAACTAGTTGATTATAATACTCTTTTAAACTTATACGTGATATGCTCCCTTTTAAAGAACAAATAATCTTGTTGTTTAGAAGAGAGCATTTTATTTAATTAAAAAGCTAGAGATATTTCTCTAATTTTTAATGGTTTATTTAAATCACACAAACGAATTTTCAATTAAATCACCAACCTTAGGATCTAAAATATTATAATTTTCTTTCCATAAATCTATTTTACACTGACAAAACTCATAGAAATCTTTTCTAGTATTAAAGTCTTTGATTATTAAATGATTATCATTAAATTCCGCAATAACAGACGGTGCATAGTTAGGGATATACTTAAAATCACTTTGCTCATTACATCGCATAAATGAATGAAAAATATTTCTTTTCGCTAACTGAAAAAATCTGCACTATTCATAATCCATTCCCCTTTGGTCTCAAATAACATTCTATTTTAGTATATTAAACTAATTAAATTCTTCTCTTTAAGATTATCTCACTACTATACATTATCTGCGAATTAAAATTATGTCTCATATTATGCCAATACTTTTAAATCAAGTAATTAAAAAGAGCCCTTCACAGACCCTTTTAAATATATTTAATCTAATCTTTCACCATTACTAGCAATTACCTGCTTATACCAATTAAAAGATTTTTTCTTTCTTCTTTCTAACGTTCCATTACCTTGATCATCTTTATCAACATAAATAAAACCGTATCGTTTACTCATTTCTCCCGTTGAAGCAGCAACTAAATCTATACAGCCCCAAGTCGTATAACCAATTAAATCAACACCGTCATCAATCGCATCTTTCATTGCCTTAATATGTTTTCTCAAATAATCAATTCGATAATCATCCAGAATAGAACCATCTTCTTCAATAGTATCTTTGGCACCTAATCCATTTTCTACAATAAATAACGGCTTTTGATAACGATCATACAAATAATTCAAAGTAATTCTCAAGCCCAAAGGATCAATTTGCCAGCCCCAATCAGAAGTTTCTAAATATGGATTTTTAACAGACTTTACTACATTACCATCCGTCATACCACGACTAGGATCAGCACTAGCGCAGCGTGACTGATAATAACTAAATGAAATAAAATCCACAGGATATTTTTTCAATATTTCCAAGTCATCAGTTTGGATTTCTATGTTAATATCTTTTTCTTTAAACACCTTTTTAGCATAACTTGGATAATATCCTCTGGCTTGAACATCGATAAACATTAAATTTTCGCGATCTTTATTCATTGCTAGCCAAACATCTTTAGGATCACAACTATATGGATAAAATTGTCCTCCTGCTAACATACAGCCTACTCTATTTAAAGGGTTTATTTCATGAGCTATTTTTGTTGCCAGTGCCGAAGCAACTAGTTCATGATGAGCTGCTTGATATTTTACTTGTTCATGATTTTCATCTGGTTTAAATGCTATTCCAGCTCCAGAAAATGGTGAATGTAATAAAATATTGATTTCATTAAATGTTAACCAGTATTTAACTAAACCATCAAATCTTTCAAAACATACTCTTGCATACCTTATAAAGCACTCAATCATTTCTCTACTTCTCCATGACCCGTATTTTTCAACCAGCCCCATCGGTACATCAAAATGGCACAAAGTAACTAATGGTTCAATCCCGTATTTTTGACATTCCTTAAATAAATCAAGATAGAATGAAATTCCAGCTTCATTAGGCTGTTCATCATCGCCATGAGGAAAAATTCTAGCCCATGCAATACTTGTACGAAAAGTTTTAAAGCCCATTTCCGCAAATAGTTTAATATCTTCTTGATAACGATGATAAAAATCAATTGCCTCATGGCTAGGATAATTCTCACCATCTATTAACTTAACAGGATACATGTCACCTAATTTTACATACATTCGCTTTTCACCATGCGGAATCATATCAACGGTCGTTAACCCTTTGCCATCCTCAAGATAAGCTCCTTCAGCCTGGTTAGCAGCGATTGCTCCACCCCATAAAAAACCCTTTGGAAATCCCATAACCTTCTCCTTTATCACTTCAAGTATTTTCAATTCTGATAACTTAGAAAAAATCAGAACTATTTATAAACCTCTTCATCTGTTTCTATTTCAAAACTACGTTTTTCTATAATTTCTTTATAGAAATAAGCTGATTTCTTTAAACGCCTATTTCGGTTGTCTTCTAAATCAATTTCAACTAAGCCATATCTATTTTTAAAAGCATTCATTGGCGAAACATTATCAGTAAATGCCCATAGCATATATCCTTTACAGTTAGAGCCTTCTGTAACTCCTCTAAGCAGCCAATCCAAATGCATAGAGATAAATTCAATACGATAATCATCTTGAATCATACCAGATTCATTTTTGTATTGCTTTTCATTCTCTACCCCCATACCACTTTCGGCAACAAACCATTCGAAATTATGATAATCATTCTTCATTCTCATGGCCATATCATACATGATTTGTGGATAGATTTCCCAGCCTCGATGAGGATTCATTTTCTTTCCTGGCATATTAAATTCTTCATAATAAAAATCTGGATGAAATGGTGCTTCTGGATGAACTATCGTTGTTCTTCCTTTTACTCGATTTGGATGATATAAATTAATTCCCACCCAATCCAAAGTATTATTTTGAATAATCTCAAGTTCTTCTTGGGTATATTCCATTAAAATATCATGCTTCTTCAATAAATCAAAGAAACCCTCTTCATAGTGACCTAAGATTGCTGGATCTAAAAAAATACGATTATAAAATAAGTCATATTTATCAGCCGCCTCTAAATCACGAGGAGAATTCCCTCTTGGATAAGCTGTCTCCACATTAATAATAGTACCAAACTTCCCACCGGCAATCCGATATCCACCCTCTTTATAAACTTTCATAATCATATTTGTCGCTAAAGCTTTATTATAATTCCATTGCATCCAAGCTTTACTATCTTGATAAAAAGGATATCTTAGTGCATCAAGATGGATTCTAGTTTGAACTACGACCGGTTCATTAAAAGCAAACCAATATTTTACTTTATGACTATAGCGCTTAAATGCTTCTTGAGCATATTTCACAAATAATTCCACCACACGTTTACTTGCAAATCCATCATATTTTTTAAATAATTCAGCAGGTATTTCATAATGTTCCAAACATACCATCGGTTCAATTCCTTGAGCAATCAATTCATCCAGCATTTTATCATAGTAATTCGCATATTCTTCGTCAACTACAATATTTTCATAATCCGTTAAAAATCGTGACCAGTTTAACGATGTCCTATAACAATTCATGCCAATCTCTTTCATATAAGCAATATCTTCCTTATAGCGATGATAATAGTCAGTCGCTACCGCAGGACCATAACCATTATGCCAAACATTTTTATTTTCCTTATACCATAAATCTATATAAGAATCCTGAGACTCCTTTTTCTCACTCCAGCCTTCTGTCTGCCAAGCACTTGCAGCTGCACCTAAGAAAAAATTCTCTGGTAATTTTACTGTTTTTTTCATATTTTTCTCCATTTCCCCACGCTACGCGCATGGACACAAATATTTCTTGAAAGACATTCTAGTTCTTTCCACTCTTCCTATCCCCCTGCTATAATGAAAGAGAGGTGGTATACTACAGAGCACGATAAGGAGAGCAGGTAACTCTACTCGTTAGAATATCCTGTGTAATTATAAGTCGCCGTCATCTTTCAAAGCATCAATAATCCCCCCAAGATACATAGCCCCCAAACCTCTATCGTATAAACCATATCCCGGTTTACCAGTTTCTCCCCATATCATTCGACCATGATCCGGTCTTATATATCCTTCAAAACCTACTTCAATATATGCACGCATAATTTCCACCATATCTAAAGACCCACATCTTGAATAGTGGGCACTTTCTTCAAAAGAACCATCATCTAATATTTTTACATTTCTAATATGTGCAAAATGAATTCTTCTCATTTTTCCATATTTTCTAATTAACAACGGAATATCATTAAAAGAAGCACACCCTAATGATCCACTGCACAACGTTAAGCCATGATGGCTATCATCATATAACGATAAAAATCTATCTAAATTTTTTTCATTTGTAATAATACGTGGAATCTCAAAAATAGACCAAGGCGGATCATCGGGATGAATGGCCATGTTAACATCACACTCAACAGCAACTGGTAAGATCTCTTTTATAAAATATTTAAGATTTTCCCATAATCCTTCCTCACCCAACTCTTTGTATGCTGTAATTAATTCACTCACTTCCATTACTGAATAAGAAGTATCCCAACCCGGTAAAGATAGTTTCGTTGGGTCTAATTGAGCAACTTCATTTTTGTAATAGACTAATGCTTTCGAACCATCATTTAATTGATGATCAACAGAAGATCTAGTCCAATCAAAAACAGGCATAAAATTATAACAAATGCATTTAATTCCGCATTTAGCAAGATTTCTAATTGTTTGTTTATAATTATCTATATACCTTTGATAATCATTTCTCTTTAATTTAATATCCTCATGCACCGGAACACTTTCAATAACTTCCAGCTCTAAGCCAACTAAATTTACTTCGGCTTTTAGCTTTTCAATCTTTTCAATCGGCCATACTTCTCCGACCGGTATATCATATACTGCACTCACAATTCCTGTGATATTAGGAATTTGTTTAATATATTCTAAACTTACAGGATCATCCGTTCCATACCAGCGAAATGTCATTTTCATAATTACCAACTCCTTCCTTACTGAGGATTATAGCCTAATTTATAGGAAATCTGTTTACCCACATCTTTAATAAGTAATCCTAAATCATCTAAATCGATACTACTTTCATAAAAACCAACACAACTGATGGCAGCAACAACATGTCCTTCATGATCAAAAAGTGGTGCAGCCACAGCTATTTGTTGCAGAGTGTTTTCTCGATCATCTTTTGCATAGCCCCGTTGCCTTACCTCTGCTAATTCTTCAATAAGTTTCTCTTTAGTTTTGATTGTAAAATACGTATATGAAATAAAATCAATCTTATCAATGATTTTATTAATTTCCTCTTCGCTTTTATAAGCTAACATAGCTTTTCCTAATGCTGCACAATGAAGTGATTTTCTTGTACCAACATTAGCTGTTGTAATAATACTGTTTTCTGACTCATATTTATAAATATAAGTCACCATATTCTCATCTAAAACAGCCATAAAAGTTGTTGCATTCATCTTGTTTGCGAAATCAATTAAATTACTTTTAGCTATATTTACAATATCTATATTATTTAAATAACTACTTCCAATAAGAAACGATGCTAACCCAATCTTATATTTTGTAATACCGGTTTGATTATCTTCAACAACCATATTTTTATATACTAATGTTTTGATGATATCAAAAACACTTGACTTTGGATAATCAAATATTAATGATAGCTCCGTTAAAGTATACCCTTCTTTACTTCTTGAAAGTAATTCTAATATTTCTATTGCTCTTAATAATGTACGATTTAGCTTCATTTTTTCCTCCATCTCCATTGCCATCAATTTAGTATATACCAATTAATTTTTAGCAAATTTATAATTACGAATTTGATTCGTAATATCGTCTATTTATACTATAATTTCTTTTGTAGTGGAGGTCAACATTCTTTACTTGATTTTATAAATTGATAACGATTTCCCATTAAATAATTTTATATCTTTCTAACTGCAATAAAACAAACATACATAAAATTGTCACTGCAACAACTGATTGGGCATAGCGTTCTATTTTTGTGAATTCCGATTTCTTACACCAGATTCTATATAATGCATATGGCGGAAATAAAACATTAAAAACATAAGTTATAATTTTATATAGTGTAAAAGCTTTAACTTGATGGGGATCAGGTTTGTTTAATTCATTCCGCAATTTTATAATATGTTTTTGTTGTTCTGTTAAACCTTGCAAATTTTGTTTCTTTTTTACTTTACTTGCCATGAATATTCCTCCTGCCTGTATCATCTATATAACCTAACTTTTTAGAAATAGTCAGTGCTATCCTTTTCATTTCTTCACCAATCTCTTTAATTCTTAAATTAGTATCATATAAAAAAGTGCAGCTTATTGCAGCAACGACATTTTTATTGTGATTAAAAATAGGTGCTGCTATACAAATTTGATAAATAGAATCTTCCTGAAAATCAACCGCATATCCGATATTTTTAACCCTTTTTAATTCTTTAAGATACTTTTGAGGGCTAGTAATCGTATATTCTGTTAACGGTTTAAAATCAATTTCTTTTAAAATATCTTTAATAACTTCTGGTTTTCTTTGAAAAGCTAACAAACATTTTCCTAGTGCCGTACTATAGATTGGTTTTCTCGTACCAATATTAGCATTAGTGACTATACGATGTGGCGCTTCATACTTATATAAATATGTAACCATTTTGTTATCTAAGATAGCAAGAAATGCCGTTGCATTAAAATGATTAGCAGTTTCTATCAATTGATTTTTGGCTGCTTCTACAAGATCTAAGCGCTCAATATTCCCGCTTCCAATAATAAAAGCATTTATTCCCATTTTATATTTTAATTTCCCATGATTTTGATCCTCGACAATCATTTTTTTATACAGTAATGTCTTAACAATATCAAAAGCACTTGATTTAGGTATATCTAAAGCTTCTGTTATTTCTAACAAAGTACATCCATCTTTTTGATTAGCTATATATTCAAGAATTTTAATTGTTCTTAAGGCTGTACGATTAAGTTTCATTTAATTTTCCTTCTCTAATGTATGTACGAAAAGCCGCTAATGCGGCTTCAGCCTTCTATTGTGAAACAATATCCTTTTGTTTATTAGCGATAATAACAAATGGAGTATAAATAGCAATGGAAATAACAATACATAGTGCTTGACATAGTGCTTGGGTAATTACTGTTCCAATACTGCCACCTGAAGCTATCCAGGCATTAATAAATGGCGGGGTTGTCCAAGGGAAAGCATATACTAATATATCTGAGAATCCAATAATCGTCATGAAATATCCAAATGCCATTGTTGCTAATGGGGTAATAATAAAAGGAATCATCAATAATGGATTAAGCATAATTGGTAAACCAAAATGCAAAGTTTCAGAAATATTGAAAATATTTGGAGCAATAGACAACTTAGCTACTTGTTTATAATCTTCACGTTTTGAGAAGACTAAACATGCAATCAACAAACCAACAACACAACCTGAACCACCAATATTACCATAAGTATCCCAAAATGACATAGAAATAATATTAAGATCAGCCGGATTATAGTTCGGATTTGCAACAATATCCGTATTAGCTAAAATTGCTGCATTCAATAACGGGTCCCTTACTGGTTTAATAATTTGATTACCATGAATACCTACACACCAGAAAATTTGTGCTACTAACATTAACAATAAGACTCCTGGTAACCCTTGTACTACTGCCTGCAATGGTTTTTGAATAAAAGTATAGATGATATCATATAAACTTAGTCCCGCTAATTGAACCACTGTATAGTTAATCGCTGCAAAGATAATAATTGTCAATGCAAATGGAAATAAGTTATTAAAACTGCTTGCTACATTTGAAGGTACTGAATCTGGCATATTAATCTTCAAATATTTACTTTTACATAATTTTGTAAATAGTTCTACCGAAAACAGTGCAATAATCATTCCCAAAAACAATCCTTTAGAAGCCGTATAATCTTTGGCAATTCCAGCAACCGTAATTGACTCTTCTCCTACTGTAGCTACAATATTTGTACTTAAGCATGCAACAAAACTACAAACCGCTACTATTCCCGTCATAAACCCTTTTATTCCATTTTTAACTCCCAGCTCTAATCCAATTAAAACGACAGCTGCAATTGTAAAGAAATTTAAAGTAGCATAATTTGCTGCATTAAATAGATCAGTGAACATTTCCAGCCAAGAAAACCCTTGCACCTTTGCTAAACTAATCCCTGTTGTTTCCGTCGAACAAACTACATTAACAATCAACGTACAAAAAGCTCCAGTAATAATTACCGGCATCAGTGTTGTAAAAGCTGTTTTAATTGCATACATATGTTTTTGATTACTAATCTTGCTTGCTACAACTAATAATTTTTCAGTTAACGAATCTGAAATTTTCATTTTCCTTCTCCTTTCATATATACGAACTTAGTTCTTATATATGTATTTTAGAAAATAAAGTTATCAATGTCAACGAATCAAGTGTATTTGTGTACAATATCCGTATATACGTAAAATAGTACAAAAAAAAACCAGATTACTCTGGTTTTTTATTCATGTTCTTAAATGCAGTTGAAAGCATTAATTTAATACGATTTAATTGATTAACCTCACTTGCACCAGGATCATAGTCTATTGCCACGATATTACTTTCAGGATAAGCTTTGCGTAAAGCTTTAATTGCCCCTTTACCCGTAACATGGTTTGGCAAACATCCGAATGGCTGCATACAAACAATATTAGGAGCTCCTGATTCAATTAGTTCAATCATCTCACCCGTTAAGAACCATCCTTCTCCCGTCTGATTTCCAATCGAAACAATCGAACTAGCTTTTTTAGCTAAATGTTGGATTGATGCAGGAGGATCAAAACGATTAGATTTCTTTAAAGCTTTGATCATATCATGACGAAGTAAATCAACAAACTTAATTGCTAAATTACAAATTCGTGCAGAATTTTTAGAAGCATGAAAATGTTCATTTTCAAAATCAGTATTATAGAAACAATATTGGAAGAAATCTATTAAATCAGGCATTACTGCTTCGCCACCTTCACGTTCAATTATTTCTACAATTTCATTATTTGCAGTTGGATGAAATTTTACTAAGATTTCACCAACTAAACCAACCCGTGGTTTTTTTATATCTAATAGTGGTAATTCATCAAATTCTTTAACAATTTGATAAACATTTTTTCTAAATTGTTTAATACTTCCATTTTTTACATTTTCTTGACATCGTTCAACCCATGATTGATATAAATCATTTGCACTTCCTGGAATTACTTCATAAGGTCGAACTCGATATAATACTCGCATGAAAATATCACCGTACATTGCCCCAATTACTACCTTTTTAATTAGTGGCAAAGTTAATTTAAATCCAGGATTATTTTCCAAACCTTGAAGATTAGCAGAAATAACAGGTACTTGAGGCATTCCTGCATCTTGCAATGCTTTACGGATAAAGGCGATATAATTAGTAGCACGGCATCCTCCGCCAGTTTGCGATATAATTACAGCAGTCTTTTCTAAATCATACTTACCACTCAATAAAGCTTCCATAATTTGACCCGTAACTAAAATACTTGGATAACAAGCATCATTATTAACATATTTTAAACCAGCATCAACTGCCCCTTTATCAACTGATGGTAAAACCACTAAATTATAACCAGACTCCTGCATTGCTGTCTCTACAAATTGGAAATGTAAAGGTGACATCTGAGGGCATAAAATAGTATAACCTTGATCACGCATCTCTTTAGTAAAAGGTACTTTTAAGGGCTGATATTTTGGATAGAGCTGTTTTTTGTTTTTAGCTTGTTTTTCAATCGTTGCTTTTAATGAACGAATTCGGATTCTAATTGCCCCAAGATTGCTCCCCTCATCAATTTTAATCAAAGTATAGATTTTATGACGAGCTTTTAAAATATCAGCAACTTGATCACTAGTCACAGCATCTAGCCCACAACCAAATGAAGTCAATTGAATCAACTCTAAATTAGGCTGAGTTGCTACAAATGAAGCAGCCCGATACAATCTTGAGTGATATGTCCATTGATCGACTACTCGCAATTGATCTAAATCCTTATCTAAGTGGCAAACACTATCTTCACTAAGAACTGCCATGCCCTCAGCTGTAATCAAATCAGCTAATCCATGGTTGATTTCCGGATCAACATGATATGGACGTCCAGATAAAACAATTCCTGTCATCTTATTATCTTTAAGATATTGTAAAACCATTTCTCCTTGATCTTGAATATCTTGCCGACATTTAGCTAATTCATCATAAGCATCATTAATTGCACTCAATAATTCTTTGTCGTTAACATTAAATGCCCGCAATTCATCCTTTAAGTTATTGAATAAAGTTTTTCGATTGCTTAGGTCCATAAATGGATTTCGATAGATAATACTGCGATTCTCCAGATTATCAACATTATTACGAATTACTTCTGGATATGAAGTAACGACCGGACAATTATAATGATTATTAGCATTATCAAATTCTTTACGTTCATAAGCTAGACTTGGATAGAAAATATATTTTATACCTTTCTCAATCAAAGCTTCAATATGCCCATGTGCTAATTTAGCTGGGTAACAAACACTTTCTGATGGAATTGATTCAATGCCCTTTTCATAAATTGCTTTAGATGAGCGAGGAGAAAGAATTACTCTAAATCCTAATTTAGTAAAGAAAGTATGCCAAAACGGATAATTTTCATACATATTCAATACTCGAGGAATTCCCACAGTCCCACGCACAGCCTGATCTTCAGTTAGTGAACGATAGTTAAAGACACGACGATATTTGTAATCAAATAAATTTGGTAATTTCTTTGATGAAACTGGTATATTGGCTCCACGTTCACAACGGTTACCACTAATATACTCACTATTATCATTAAATGTAGATACGGTCAACATACAGTGGTTAGTACATTTTTCACAATATCTAATTTCACTTTGACAAGTGAAATTTTCTAATTCATCCTTAGTTAATAAGGTTGTCGGTTCTCCTTGGTAACTTTCTCGGGCTAAACGGGCAATCCCAAAAGCTCCCATCAATCCAGCAATATCTGGACGAATGGCATTAACACCAGCTTCTTTTTCGAACGCTCTTAATACTGCCTCATTATAAAAAGTTCCCCCCTGGACTAAAATACTGTCCCCTAGTTCTTCTTTACTTCTTAATTTAATTACTTTATATAGAGCATTTTTGATTACTGAATATGATAAACCAGCACTAATATCTTCAACTTTTGCCCCTTCTTTTTGGGCTTGTTTTACTTTTGAGTTCATAAATACAGTACAACGACTTCCTAAGTCGATTGGCGCTTTTGACTCTAATGCCAGCTTTGCAAAATCACTCACCTCGTATCCTAAGGATTTAGCAAAAGTCTCAATAAATGAACCACATCCACTTGAACAAGCCTCATTTAATAAGATATCTTGAATAATTCCATCCTTGATCTTGATTGCTTTCATATCTTGACCACCAATATCTAAAATGAAACTTACATCTTCTTTAAAATAAGTAGCAGCCTTATAATGAGCCATCGTTTCCACTTCACTCATATCAACTTTAAGAGCCGCCTTGATTAATGCTTCACCATAACCAGTGACTCCACTACGAACTAATTTAACATTAGGAGGAATAAAATCATAAATATCTTTGACTATTTTTACTACCACATCTAGCGGATTACCTTCATTTGAATCATAGAAAGAGTATAATAAAGAATCATTATCATCGATCAATACCGCTTTAGTTGTTGTAGAACCAACATCTAAACCTAAATACACATTCCCGACATACCCCTTAATATCATTTTTTCGAACTTTATTAATATAATGACGATGTCTAAATCCATTTCGATCATTTTCATCAGCAAATAGTGGGTCTAGTGTATCTTCGCTAGCAAGCATTGTTTCATCAATATTATCTAATTTCTCAATCAACGCTTCAATCGTTGTTGACTTTTCTTCTTCTTTCGCTAATAGAGTAGCTCCCATGGCAACAAACAGTTGAGAATTATCAGGAAAAATAATTTCGTCATCTTGTAAATTTAAGGTTTCAATAAAACGTTGTCTTAATTGATCTAAAAAATATAACGGTCCCCCTAAAAAAGCTACTTTACCACGGATTGGTTTACCACAGGCAAGACCACTGATCGTCTGATTGACTACTGCTTGAAAAATTGAAATCGCAATATCCTCTTTGTTTGCCCCTTCGTTAATTAGAGGCTGTACATCAGTTTTCGCAAATACTCCACAACGTGAAGCAATTGGATAAATCATTTGATAATTTTTCGCTAATTCATTCAATCCTCCAGCATCAGTTTGAAGTAATGATGCCATCTGGTCAATAAAAGCTCCAGTTCCCCCTGCACAAGTTCCATTCATTCTTTGTTCCAGTGAACCTTGAAAATAAGTTATTTTAGCATCCTCTCCACCAAGTTCAATTGCAACATCACATTCAGGAATATAAGTTTCAATTGTTTTTGTGCAGGCAATTACTTCTTGAACAAATTTAACATCTAGACATGAAGAAAGTGATAACCCCCCTGAACCTGTCATCACAGCCGTTACTTCTAAATTACCAAATTGTTCTTTAACATCATTGATTAATGTTTTAATTGTTGCTTGGATATCAGAATAATGTCGCTCATATTTTGAATAGATACAATTATCATCCTGATCCGTAATATAAATTTTTATCGTAGTTGACCCAACGTCAATTCCCATGTAATACTTCTTTTCCATTTTGTTCTCCTACTCTAAATTTTTCTTAATCTTACCAATTATTCTGATTAAGTCATCGACCTCTTGCGGTTCTAAATCTTTAACCAAAATTTCTTCCATTTTTTGAATATGTGATTCTAATAACTCTTTGAACTCATGTGCTTTGGTCGTGAGAACGATCTTTTTTAATCGTGCGTCATAATCAACACTTACCCGTTTTACAAAACCATTACCTTCTAAGCATTGTAATAACCCCGTTGCTGTTGAACGGCGAATATTGAAAGTTGCTTCGATATCTTTTTGAAAAATATCTTTATCTTGATGATCATACAAATACCCTAAAACTAACCCTTGAGGTCCAGTTAAACCATTGTGCTCTTCATTAAAACCCAATTCATTTAAACACCGGCAAATCAAGTTCGCAAGAATCCTAATTTCTATTCCGATCCGCTTTTCTTTCACTATTTCCCCTCCTATTGTTAGGTTGCTAACATTATATACCAATGTCGAAAGATGTCAACGTTTATGCTTTTATTTTTAAACAATTTTTATTTTTACCCCTTATAATCTACAATATTATCAACTAAATAATTCAAAAGAAAAAGAACATCGGCCCGCCAGTACAATGTTCATCAGTTAAATAATTGGAACCCAACTGACCTAAGTTCTAATTTTAGTTGCACCAGCAATAACTTTTGTTGCTTTCGATAACTGCTAGGACTCATTTTAAACAATGCTTTAAAACTTTTAGAAAATGAACGTTGAGTATCATAACCACTAATCAATGCAATATCCTCATAAATAAGCATCCGCGCTGCCTCATTAAAACGACGTCGTTGAAGCTATTGATAAATTGTAATTCCTGCAATCATAGTAAACATTCGATACAAATGATATTTTAAGTAGCCAATTTCCTGTGCAATCGTAGTAAGTGTTAAATTTTCATCCTGTAGATGTTCTTCAATATAATCTATTACTTTATTAATTTGCTCTTCATTGTTCATTCTTATTTACTTCCCCTGCTCTAAGCATAGCACATTAGTTAATTTCATCTTGCACCATTCTTGCGCAATTAAAAAAGGCTACCAAAATAGCCTTTAAATCTTATCAATATTACTTATTTCTGTAATATTTTGATATGTGTATAAATACCCTAAAAAGCACCATGCTAATGTAGCTGATAAAGAATAAATATAGAATACCCCATAATCAGATAAACTACCAATAAATTCACTTAAAACGATCATAGCGAACATTTGAACAATAAAGTATATTTCTTTGCCGTGACTTTTTTTCAAAACATTAAAAATCATTAAAAGTGTCTTAAAGAAAAATACAACAAATAATATAAACCCAATTACCCCAGTAGTTACTAACGCCTCTAAAAAAACATTATGACTATGAACAACTTGAACTGCCCAATACTCCAATGCATCTGTTTCCTGACTGCCTATTTTTTTAAAATTATTTGCTCCAATTCCAATAACTGGTTCCGTATGCCAAATTTCTAAAGCAGCTTTAGTTAATGATACCCGTCCATTAGAAACCTCATCGATAATTGTCAATCCTTGATTAAAATCTTGCCAATTCCCAGCAATTAATAAATGTCCCGCCTTAACAACTTTATCCATTTGAAAACGACTTGTCTCCTTAGAAGCAATTCCCTGCATCTGTGGAACAATCTCAACTACCCGCTGACCTACTAGACTTGCACCAGCAATAACTACAATTAGACTAATTACCAGCCCTAATCTCTTAAAATTACTATACGGCTTACGACGTATTAAAAAATAATATCCAACCATGACGATAATGATTGCTAAAATAATTAATGCCGCACGACATCTTGTTAAAAGAATATATACCAGCTGAATCCCAATATTCGCAAGATACCAGTATTTTCCCTTAAACTTCTGCCTTGCTGCGACTAACGCTAAAACAATCGTAATACACGCTAAAAAAGCAGCTGGATTACTATTAAAATAAATTCCAAACAAACGATTCCCGACCATTCCTAAAGTCCAGCCGTTAGCTAAACTAGAAAAATGCACTAAATACATTCCAATAGAGATAAGTGAAGCTCCACCAACTAATACATTTACTAGTGGAATAATCATTCGTACTTCATCTTCAATATCATCTTTGCTCATTGAAACAGGATTATTAAAAATCAATAAATAAATAACTAATTGCATTACTGCAATAACATAGGAATTTAAATCACTATAGTCATTCCTCGCTGTAGCAAGCAATAAAATCAGTCCTTGAACGATCATTAGCAGACTGTAATTCTTTTTTAATTTAAACTTTTTTTTATAAATATCATGCACAATTATTACTAATGCCCAAATCAATAATGGCACAAACAGGTAGTTCGTCTCAATACCTAAATAGCCCAATGCTAAAGTATTGATAAACATATATATAATAAAACATAATTTATAATACTTTCGATTAAAAACCATTTTCTTCTATCTCCAATTTAATACTCTTATTATACCATTATTATAAAAAAATAAAACAACAAAGGAGCTCGAAAGAGCTCCTCTTATTTAATGAGTTAATCCTTTTAATTCACTATCTTTAATTTCTTTACCTTCTTCGACTTTATTGATCAATTCTTGTACTCTTTCAATATGTGATTCAAAAGGAATCATAACATCACTATTAGTCCCTTTCATTGAAAAAGTATCATCCATTAATTGATACTCACCTTCAATTTGAACATTGATGATCTTCCAATCCGCCATATCATTTAATTGCATATTTATCAATGACTTAATCTCTTTATCTGACATATCTGTTTCAAAGCAGCCTTCAACTGCACTTAAAATATTATTAAAATTAGTAATAATCTTAGGTGACATAGCTTTATCAAGCATTGCCTTTAAAACCTTTTGCTGATTTTCACCACGAGCAAAATCACCACGTTTTAATCTTTTTCTTTCTCGAACGAAACACAATGCTTTATCACCATCCATCTCATTCAAACCTTCAGTGATTTGATAATTACCATGCAAAGTTTCAAAAGCCTCACTTGAATTAACTGTAATTCCGCCTAAAGCATCAACAATATTAGTCATGCCACTAAAATTAGTACGTGCAAAATAATTAATTTTCATTTCCAATAAATCTTGAATTGTATTAATTGTTTCACTTGTTCCATATATACCAGTATGTGTTAATTTATCCATTTTTCCATTTTTATGCAAGTTAATTTGACAATCACGAGGTATACTTGTCATCAAAATTTGTTTTGTTTTGGGATTTACCGTAACAATTAAATTTACATCACTACGTGATACTGTTTTTAAACTTCCATAAACATCAATTCCTGTAACATAAATTGAAAAAGCATTTTCAGTAACATCTGTTTGTTTAGTCGTTACTTCCATTTTCGCATCATAAGCATATGATTTTAAAACCTTAGTAACATCATTAAATTCTTCATGATTTGTCTGCAGCATCGTTCGATATTGTTCACCAACAACAATTGCATCTACTTTTCCCTCATAAAGAGCATCTGCAAGTGAAGCATAATTATCATACTTAGTATATTCATGATCACCAATCTCGGTATCAAGATCTTTTAAGGCTTCAGCAATCGTAACAGTATCCTTTTCATAAGATACTCCAATTTTTTTGGAACTATCAAGATCTTTTAATTTAGTAATTTTACCATTCTTTAATGAAATCACTGAAACAACATATTCTTGTCCAGTGGCATTAGAAACATTTTCAATAAAATTATTCCCTCTTGAAATATAAGTACAGCCAGCAATCAAAATGATACTTGTCAATAAACTAATAATTTTAGTAACTATTCCTCGTTTACTCGATAATCCTTTTTTGATTTTTTGTTCACTACTATAAATAATTCCAAAGAATCCTGCTAATAACAACGCTAATACCACAATTCCAGCAATTAAATACTTAGTCGGCACTAAATCCAGTTTGAATGTAAAGTAGACTACTGCAATCGTAGCTAATAATTGAATTCCTAAGACAAAAAACTTCGATGTAATAAATTTGAGTATTTTTTCTTTCATATTCTTGCTCCCAACTATAACAGTTTTACCTATCATACATAAAATAACTTTATTCGTCAAATTAATCCCTTTTTTTCTTTGATTCGGACGTATATAGATATTATAATCTATAAATCTATGTAATAAAAAAGAAAAATATGTTAATTATCTACTTCTTATCAAGTACCATTCATAACTAATTTACTATAAAAGTTTATATTGCAAAAATTATATATAAAAAGACTTGTGATTTTCCACAAGTCTAAATTAATCCATTGTTTCCGTTTTAGGATCAATTCCTGCTCTATCCAAGACTGCATGAACAACATTACGTTTTCCGCTTTCACTACCAGCTGAAGTACATGTTGATAAAGTAATTACCGGATTACCTGCAGCTTGTTCAAAATCAACCTTAATATCACTAGTTTTTAACATCTCTTGATAAAAAGCTTGAATATCAGTAATTCCAGTATTATATAATAAACTCTCTTCTGGAATAATATGTGCTGCTACTACTTTATAACGACTTACTGTCCCATCTGGTAAATAAATATAAACATACGGGTGTTTATCTGCAAAATCTTGTTCTGTATATGATTTAATGTTATTAAACATTGAACCATTTTTCATATTATGACCATAAATAACAGTATTTAAATCAGTAAAAGGGTTTTTATTTTCACTTGCAATAAAAATTGAACCGGCTCTAAATTCCTTTTTGTCAATATCACTATGAATATATGTATCATTAGTTTCTCCTTGAACAATTGGATAACTAACTTTAGTATCAGGAATATCGATCCATCCCTTAACATCTGAATTTCTTGCTAATAAGGCTTCAAAATCAATTGTCTTATATGAATTTTTTTGTTCTGTATTTTCAGTAACATATGTTTCTTCTACTTCTTTATTACTATCATCCATGCTCTTATATTCAAGAAAAATTGAGGCTAGATTATACGCACTATAACAAAATACACAAATACAAACTAATAAAATAATTTTTCTAATTAAATCTTTAGCTCCAGTCGGTTTTATTCTCTCAATAAAACTCTTTTTTGTTTTTGCCATTAGACATTAAATTTAAACAACATGATGTCACCATCTTGACCAACATATTGTTTTCCTTCCTGACGAATCTTACCAGCTTCTTTTAAAGCATGTTCACTGCCATATTCGACTAAATCATCAAAACTATATGTTTCTGCTTTAATAAAACCTCTCTGGAAATCACTATGAATAATTCCCGCCATTTCTGGGGCTGTCATACCTTCTTTAAAAGTCCAAGCTCGTACTTCTTGTACCCCGGCAGTAAAGTATGTACGAAGTCCTAATAGTTTATAGGCTTCTTTGATCAATTTATCAAGACCGCTTTCTTCAATTCCTAAATCTTGTAAAAATAAATCTTTTTCTTCTTTATCCATTCCAACTAATTCACTTTCAATTTTTGCACAAATAGGGACAACATCAGCCCCTTCACCAGCTGCAAATTCAACGACTTTATTATAATGTGGATTAGTAGTTGGATCTTCTAAGTCTTCTTCACCTAGATTTGCCACATAAATGATTGGTTTCATTGTTAATAAAGTATATTGTTTAACAACATCCATTTCTTCTTTACTAAACTCGATCACTCGAGCTGGTTTATTGGCTTCTAGCGTACTTTTTAATTTTTCTAAAATAGCGACTTCTAACTTCGCTTCTTTGTCTCCTGATTGTGCTTTTTTACCAATTCGTCCAATTCTTTTTTCTACAGTATCTAAATCAGCAAAAATCAACTCTAAATTAATTGTTTCAATATCTCTAATAGGATCGACATCGCCATCAACATGAGTTACATCCTTATCTCTAAAACAGCGAACAACTTCACAAATTGCATCAGTTTCACGAATATTCCCTAAAAATTTATTTCCTAAACCCTCACCACGACTCGCCCCTTTAACAAGACCAGCAATATCAGTAAAACCGAAAGTAGTTGGAACAGTTTTTTTAGGTTCAACTAATTCTGTTAACTTATCTAAACGATAATCAGGTACTTCTACAACCCCAACATTAGGGTCGATTGTTGCAAACGGATAGTTTGCTGCCTCAACTTGGGCATTTGTTATTGCATTAAACAATGTTGACTTCCCAACATTTGGCAATCCTACAATTCCGGCTGTCAGTGCCATTTATATCACTCCATTCATATGCTCTTATATTCTACTTAATATCCAGGTAAATTGCAAGTTTGTTTAATTTTAAAGTATCTAGTATAATTAACTAAACTTTAATTTAAGGAGACTATTATGTTTAATCAAATCGATATTCACGGCTGTACTACGATTGAAGCTAAAATCCGGCTGGATAACTATCTAAATTCATTATCCCCCAATACGAAAGAAATTACTGTAGTTCACGGCTATTCAAGTAAAATACTACAACAATTTATTCGGAAGCAATATAAACATAAACGTGCTGGTCGGCGCATCTTAACAATGAATGCAGGCGAAACGATCATTCAATTAAAATAAGGAGTTTTTATGGAAAAATTTTATCAAACAATGTTATCTAATATTCGTAAACATCCCTTGCTGCAAAAAATCATTATGGGCTTTACCCGCTATATCCCTATTATTACTTTTATTGTTTATTCAATTTTGCTCGTTTATTTACTTTATACTCAAAATACATTATTAGCTAAAACACTTTATAAGCCACTTGCTTCATTTTTAATTGTAACACTTTTGCGCAAAGTAATTAATCGTAAACGCCCTTATGAAGCTATGGCTATTGATCCTTTAATAGAACATAAGCAAGGTGAATCTTTCCCTTCACGACATACGGTCAGTGCTTTTGCAATTGCATTAGCTTGTCTTCAGGTAAATTCACTGCTTGGGACGATCATGTTAATTCTAGCATTTGTCGTTAGCTGTTCACGAATCTTAAGTGGTGTTCATTATATCAGTGATGTTCTAAGTGCCGTAATCATTGCTTTAATCATCAGTTTCCTCTAAGCGTATATGCATATATATAAAAGATGGTGCCTATGCTATTTCAATTACCTGTTGATACTAATTTAGATAATCCGTTAAATCAATCTATTTTAACCAAACAAGTTCTCGTTTATATAAATAATAAATCATGGATAAAAGAAATTGATTAAAAACGTCATTTATTTGAATTGTTTAAAAATGAATTGAACTATAAATATCTGTTCTATATGATTTATGATAGCTCAAATGATGCTCTTATCAAACAATTATATCAAAAGCTCTCTAAATACATTAATCTAACTATAAGCTCCTCGTCGAACGTGATGATGGGCTTCCATCAACACTTGAAATAATTTTAACAGACCATTAAAAACTCTTCTTTTGAAATTACTATCTCTTGTGAACTGGTAATAATCAAGTTGATTCAAAATAATTATTGACCCAAAATATTACCTAGTTAATAATGTTTATTCAAAAACAATTAAATATTTCATTTTTATGCTATACTTTTATTGGTGATAAAAATGAAAAGAGAAGGTATTCATGGTTTAATTCAATATCTTAATAAAACTACTAATAATGCAACTAATACTCAGGTTGCTAAAGCAATCTTTACTAATCGTGATAAAATCAATGAAATCAGTCTTGAAAAACTAGCCGGTGACAATTACTTGTCTCAAGCTTCGGTTAGCCGGTTTATAAAAAATCAGGGTTATAAAAATATCAATGAGTATCGTTGGGATTTCATTGCTGGACAACAAATGCTGCGACTTAATGCTTTTAATAATAAAAAAGTGATTATTAGTAAAAATAACGAAGAAATTAAAAATGATGTAAAACAATCATTACAAAATGCTTTTAATGATATTGATAAGCTTGATATGACAGCACTTGAAAGATTAGTTAAAATAATCAATAATTATAAACAGGTTCTTTTTATTGGTTCTGAATTTTCATTGGCTAATATTTATCTAGTTCAATTAGAAATGGTTCAATATGGTATCAATGCTTATAGTTATAACGATCCCATTATTATGGCAGAAAATCTTAGGTCTTTGAAAGAAGATACCCTAATTATTTGTATCAGTACCAGTGGTCAATGGTACAATGCTCCTTCAACTAAGGAAATTAGAGATATCTTACTCAGTCTTAATAACCCTAAAATTCTTCTTACCTGTATTACACAGCATACTGATGAAGCAAAGTTTGATTATATCTATAAATTTGGCAATCAGCGTAATGATGAAATTAGCGGTTATATCCAGCTTACTTATTTTATTCCAATCTTTAGAAATATGTATATTCGTTACATCGACTAGTTCATTCAGTTTTTGAATAAACTAGTTTTATTTTGAATTGATCGTTCAAAGATAATTATGTTTTATTATTGTAAGCGCTTGTATAATTTTAATGTAACTTAAAAGTTATAAATATAAAATCAGGGGTGGAACAATGAAAAAAATAACAAAAGCATTATTAGCACTAACATTGTCACTATTAATGTTAGCAGCTCCAATTTCAGTTAATCAATTATATGCAAATGAAAACATTTTAACTGAAGTAACTAGTGACACAATCAATAATTATACTTACTACGAATATGATAGTGAAGCAGATGGCTACACCTCAAAACGTAGTAATATCTTAACACCTATTTATTACATTTTTGCGGGAAAACAAGATCTTACTAGCGCTGATAAATTAATTGAAGAAATTGGTCTTCTCGATAATGTTCATGAATGGGCAGGGAAAGTATATATTATTAATCCTATATCAACGCAATATAACAATGATGATGTCACAGCCTTCAAAAAATTAGCCGGCACTGGTGTCAGCAACATTAAAGTGATCGGAATTGATGAGGGTGCCACTTTCGTCAATAATTATATTAGTCAAAATTGTTACTTTATTGCTGGAATGATGGTATATGGCGGTACAATGAATAGCGATTTAACTTATAACGTTCCTATACCAGCATATTTAAGTTCAACAGCAACATCAGCTGTTAGTTATTACAAACAAGCTAATCAAACTGACCAATCTCAATCATTTAACAACTACACGATCTATCAAAATTCTACAAATCCATTACAAATCGTGGTAAATTCAAAAACAGATGAAACATTAAAAAATGCATTCGATAATGCCTGGGAAACAGTTTTTTCTAAAAACTATCGTCAGCATAATGAAACAACCGAGTTCTATAATATGCCTGTTACTGATACAAATTTAGCTAATGCTGAGCAACCGTATAAACTAATTGAAACGCCAATTTTTGATCGCCTTGGAATCATTCATAATCAAGAGATTAATCAAACTGTCTCAAATATGCCTGGAAAATACACTTGGTTTGAATATTTACCTAATCAAGTAATTGATACTAAGAAAGATTCAGTTCCTTTAGTTCTTACGCTTCATGGAAACGGTAATGATCCTCGGGTTCAAGCCGATTCTTCTGGTTGGATTGAATTAGCTGCAAAAGAGAACTTTATCGTTGTATCCCCAGAATGGCAGGATGCTAGTGTCAATTTTTCAAAATGCGATGGTTTAGGGGATGAAGGAATTATTAACTTAATTGATGATTTGAAAATTAAATATCCACAAATCGACAGATCACGAGTATACGTTACCGGCTTATCAGCAGGCGGTGCCGAGTCATTATTATTAGGGGTCAAGAATAGTGAAACTTTTGCAGGGGTTGGGGCTGTTTCTGGTGTCAATCTTTATAGTGAAGCAATCACTGAATTAACCAATGATTATAAAGGACATGAAACACCTTTATTATATATTTGTGGTGATCATGATTTCTTTCAAATGATTCCTGTTGATGGTTCAAGTCAATACGGTACTTCACAATTATATGGTTTTAGTATTTGGGCTGAAGACAGTAATACACATATATATAGTGCCCTACAAGCATATCAAAAAATCAATGACTTAACCGTGACGGATATGAATATGGATTTAAACCCTTATTATGGCATTAAATTGGATAATCAGCAATGGACAAAACTTGGTGAAAAAGACATGTATACAGGAACTTTGTCTAACAATAACGGTGTAGTAATGGAACTTGCTGCAATTAAAGATCATGCTCACTGGAACTATAAACCAGAAGCCCAATATATTTGGAATTTCTTTAAAAACTACCAACGTGATCTACTAACTGGTGAACTGATTTTTGTCAACAATGGTAGCAATACTACAACAGTTATTGATAAAAAAGATGATTTGACAACTTCTGTAAAAACAGGAGATGAAGTTGAATTTGAATATCTAGGTATTCTATCTGTTATTACGATAACTACTTTTATCTATTTTAAAAAGAAAATAGCATAATAAAAACATTGAGTAATTAAATTACTCAATGTTTTTTACACTTTTTTTGTCTTAAATAATTTTCTAAAATCAAAGAAAGCAACTAATACTCCCAAAGCAATTAATAAAATTGCAAAAATCAATTGTAGTCCTGATGTCAAGAAATCAAAAGTTCCTGTTGTCATCCATGCATTTACGATGTTATATACAGAAAGACCAAGTGAACTTAAAGTTACTACCAGCATTGTACACATTGGAATGTATAACATAAATCCTTTTCGACCAGTCACCTTTAGGAAAACAGATAATGAAATCAATACCATAGCTGCTAACAATTGATTTGCTGAACCGAATAACGGCCAGATATTATTGTAACCACCTAATGATAATAAATAACCAAAGAACAAGGTAATTAATGTTGCAAAATACTTATTTGTAAGAATTTTATTCAACCCTGAAGCTTCTTGAGAATTTTCTACTTCAAATAATTCTTGGAATGATAAACGTCCAATTCTTGCAACAGCATCCAATGATGTAAGAGCTAATGCTGAAACGAACATTGTCATAATGCAAATTCCCCATTCTTGAGGTAATCCTAGTTTAGAAACAAAAGCCGTTACCCCTACTGAGAATTTAGTAAATGGAGTAGCTCCTTCAGCAGTAACTAATGAAGCTAGCTGATCAGTTAAAACACCGTCACTAACTAATTGAGTTAAAGAACCAACTACGACAACAACTAAGATTGCTAATAGTGATTCCAATAACATTGAACCATAACCAACTTGTAACATATCTTTTTCATTTTTGATTTGTTTACTACTTGTTTCTGATGAAACCAGTGAATGAAAACCAGAAACAGCTCCACAAGCAATCGTGATAAACAAAGTTGGGAACATGTAGCTGCCTGTCTCACTTGTAAAACCAGTAAATGCTGGTAGTGAAATAGTTGGGTTATAGAATAGTACGCCGACTACTGCAGCCACGATCATTCCAACAAATAAAAACGTAGTTAAATAATCACGAGGTTGTTTCAATAACCACATTGGTGTAACAGAAGCAAAGAAAATATAGACAAAGACGACATATAGCCAAGTTGTTTTACTGAAATAAATTGGAAAAGCAATCCCTCCAATTAACATCAAAACAATTAAGCCAATTCCTAGCATTGCTTGCACTTTGCCACTTACATGCCGTTTCTTTAAAAAGAAACCAAAAGCAATCGCTACAACGATATACAACATTGAAATTGATGCAGCTGCAGCATTTGGCTGTAATTTAGAACCATCAACAGCTGAAAAACCATTAAATGTTCCTGCTACCATATCAGCAAAAGCAGCAATTACCAAAAGTGTAAATAACCAGCAAAACAAGAAAAATAATTTCTTCCCAGTTTTACCAATATATTCTTCAATGATACCACCCATTGATTTACCGTTTGATTTTACTGATGCATAAAGTGCTCCAAAATCTTGGACAGCACCAAAGAAAATCCCCCCAACAATAATCCATAAAACTGTAGGTACCCAACCAAACATCAATGCCATAACCGGTCCCGTTACAGGTCCTGCTCCAGCGATTGATGAAAACTGATGTGCAAATACTTCCCATTTGCTACTAGGAACAAAATCAACCCCATCTTCATTAGCAACCGCTGGTGTCTTAGCCTTAGGGTCGATTCCCCAAGTTTTCTCCAAATAGCGACCATAAATTACATAAGCTGCTGCCAATGCAACCATCGAAAGCGCCAGTAATAATAATCCATTCATTTTTTATTTCCCCCTTTAATGTATATACCTATACAATGTTTTATATAGAATACTCTTATGATTATTGTTTGTCAAGATAATAATTTTTTTATTTTAATTATTTTTAGGATTTTAGATAATAAATATACATATAATTGTTTAAAAAACAAAAAGATTGACTTTTATAGCCAATCCTAGATTAATTTATTAAAATCACTGAAGTCTTGTATCGTCATGATAACGCCAGGTAAATCCCGATACTCACTTTCTTTTTCCTGAGGACAGATTACTACGATTTTTTCAATTCCCGCTTTATATGCATTCGCAATTCCTGAAAAAGAATCTTCAAACACTAAAATATCTTTAACATTATGTTTTAATTTTTGTGCTGCATCTTTAAACATATTAACTTTATTTGAATAGGAACCATCATCATAGATAATCATTTCAGGGTCAATCCACTTATCCAGATTAAATGATTCAACAAAAAAATCAATATTTTCTTTAATTGAAGCACTAGCAATCGTAAAAGGAATTCCCAGTTCTTTTAATTTATCAAAAAAAGCTACTGCTCCATCTACCAAATGAAAAGATGCTTTATCTTGCTTACAAAATTCACGATAATATTCTTCTTTTAATAATGAATATTTTTTAAGCTCTTCACTCGTTGCTTGATTATTCATCATATACTGAATATTTTTAGCATTCGGTGTTCCATTAAACTGCTCATGCAACTCCTCGTCACTGATCCCCCTACCACGAATCAGCTTGGAGATTTTTCCCCAAGCTAAAACATGTTTATCATTGTCAAAGAATAATGTTCCATTAAAATCAAAGATAATTGCTTTATAATTCAATCTTATCTAACTCCTTTGTTTCACTAATTTGCTTGAACCAGCTAGCTGATTTTTTTGGGTATCTAATTTGACTGTCATAATCAACATAGAATAGTCCATAACGCTTATTATAACCATTAGACCAAGAAAATACATCCATTAACGACCAAACAAAATATCCTTTAACATCCGCACCATCATCAATTGCTTTTAAAATCCATAATAAGTGCTTTCTAATATAATCAATCCTTGGAGTATCATCGATCTTACCTCCAACAAATTCATCCTTATATCCCATTCCATTTTCTGTGATATAAATTGCTTTATAGTTAGGATATTGATTTTTAATTCGCATGATCATATCATAAAGTCCTTGAGGATAAATCAACCAGTCCCAGTCAGTTCTTTCGATTCCTTCCTTAAACATCCGTTCACCAACACCCTTCAGTCTAAAACGTGAAGTACCTTTATCCCCCGTTCCATTATGGAAGATATCATTCTCACCATCGTAAGCTTGAATAAAGTGGCTTTGATAATAATTAATTCCTAGATAATCATTTAACTTAGCAGCTTTTTTCATGATTTCCAAATCTTCTAGATCAACTCTAAAAGTTCCATTATTTAAAGCGACTAATCGTTTAATTATCGTAAGAGTTTCATCAGTGTATTCACCTAAGAAAGTTGCATCTAAAACAAACTGGTTAGCTAATACATCTTCATTTTTTGTTGCCTGATAATCAGCTTCATTATCATTATAAGGATATTTTGTTTCTAAAGAGTGAATAATTCCAATTTGGCCTGGATATTTTCCCTCTTTAAATGCCAATACTGCTTTCGCATGGGCAACCATCATATGATGCATTGAATAAACTGCTTTAGGAATATCATATTTAATTGCTGGTGGAAAACTTCCTACAATGTATTGATTTACTGCAATTGGCCATACTTCATTAAAGGTGAACCAATATTTTACTTCATCATGATATTCTTGAAAACAAAATTCTGCATAATTAGTATATTGATCGATGATTTCATGATTTAAAAAATCACCAATTTTATGCAAAGCATCAGGAGTATCAAAATGATGTAATGTAACATATGGTTCAACACCCTGCTTTTTACATTCTTGAAAAACACGATGATAAAAATCTACCCCTTCTTGATTAATTTGACCAACACCATTAGGAAAAATTCTTGACCAGGCAATCGAGATTCTAATCCCTTTGATTCCATAATCACGGCATAATTTTAAATCTATCGGATATTGATGATAAAAATCACTCGCCGGATCACCAGAAAAACGTCCTTCTTTTTTTAAATAATCATCCCAGGCAACTTTACCTTTTCCATATTTCAAAGTACTTCCTTCACATTGGTAAGCAGCTGTAGCACCACCAAATACAAAATTATCAGGAAATTTCATTTTTATTCTCCCTCCATAATTTTAAACACAAATTTCAAGGCCCCATCAGGATCTCTTGTTAGATTGATATATTGTTTACCTTCACAAGCAACACATTTAATTCCTAAACGATCTGTATCTTTTTTCAAATCTTCATAATAATTAGCTACTTGTGGTGCCAATACAACTAAATCATAATCTTTCATAATATCCATATGTGCTCCATAAGAACCGGCAGCTGTAATCAATGGAATATTTTGTTCTTTAGCGCCTTTAGCTAAAGCATTTGCTAATAAACCACTTGTTCCACCACCAGCACATAAAACCAAGATTCGTTTTGATTTTAAAGTATTTCCATCTACTTCAATCATTTCTTCTTCTTTTTCAACTGCATCTAAGTTCTTATTCTTTTCTTCTTCACACTTTTCATTATCATAAACTTTAAAAAATGGATAATAAATAGCAAAATCAACTAGTAGAATAACTGCAGCAAAAAGAATTGTTAATAAACCTAAACCGCATCCTAAAACAATCCCAATTGGTCCTGGTGTTGTCCAAGGTAATACATACATAAAACTATTCATGCCTAAGAAATCTACAAAAGCTTTAAATAACCAAACATTTAAAATCGGAGCGAAAATAAATGGAATAAAGAAAATTGGATTTAAGATAAGCGGTGCCCCAAATAAAATTGGTTCATTAACCCCAAAGATTACCGGAATCGAACTAGCACGGCCAATTGCTTTTAATTCTTTTGATTTTGACATAAATGCAAACATCAATGTAATTACAAGAGTTGCACCAGTCCCACCAATTGTTGCAACAAATTGTTGAACTCCTGGTGTTAATATATTATTAGCATGTTGTCCCGCTTGGAATAAATCTAAATTATTTGCTATATTTACATAATAGATTGCCGAAACTGCCGGTTCCACGATTGATGGACCTTGAATTCCCACAAACCAGAATAATGACATTGCCCCATAAATAATAGCCAACCCGATATACCCATCTGCTGCAGTAAATAGTGGTTGAAAAAATTCAATTACACCTTGAGCAAAACATATTCCAGTTACATTCCTAAAAATAATATCAAAAATAGTAAAGATGATTGCTGAAACCGCAAACGGTATAACATCAGCAAAGGTTTGAGAAATATTTGGTGGTACTGCATCTGGCATTTTAATAGTTACATTTCGTTTTACACAAAAACGATAAACATTACAAACGACAAAGGCAACTAAAAAGGCTGTTAATAACCCTTTTGACCCCATATAGCCATTTGCAAACCCGCCTTCGATCGAATCGACCCCAACAATCAAGAAACCAACAATTGCTGCCATTAACGCAGAAATATTATTGATTTGACGATTAACCGGCATATCACGATTAAAATTATCTGCTAAATTCTTAGCCGTAGTACCTGCAACAACAAGAGCTAAAATCCCCATTGAATAATTATATGGTTTTAAGATCATTGCTTCTATTTCTTTAGACCAGTAAAAACCAAAGATATTTGGTACATATGCAAGTAACATAAAAATACTTGAAAATAATACAATCGGCATGGCCGAAATGAAACCATCACGAATCGCTCGTAAATAGCGGTTACGTGAAACTTTTTCAAAGAAAGGTTTTAATTTCTCTATATTTGAAACTAATTTATTCATATACGATCCCCCGTTAAATTTTTATTTTTTATATACATCCATTAAAGTCCCAACAATATCCTTTAATAATAATGTTGTCATCAGATGATCTTGACCATGAACCATGATAAAACCAACCTCAACATTATCCCCTCGAGCTTCTTGTTGCAATAAATCTGTTTGAGCTTTATGAGCATCTACTAAACATTCATTAGCTTCTGCTACTAATCTATCAGCAGTCACTAAGTCACCTGCTTTAGCTTTCTCTACAGCCATTAATAATTTTGAACGAGCATCCCCTGAGTAAGCTACGATTTCAAAGGCAACCATTGTTGCTTCTTCTTTAGTCATATTTAATCCTTCTTTCTATTTATCTCTTTTTAACGATTGAAATAATCGTTGCAATTTCAGCGTCACTGATTGATATATTTAAAGCCATCTCTAAAGGAACTAAAAGTTCCTTGACCTTACTAACTAACATTCCATGATTTAAAATTATGTTTGATGCAATAAAATTAACAATCGGTGCTTGATGTCTACTGATTCGATCAATCAAACAAACCAAGTGTACTATTAAACCGATTTGCTGATCCTCATCTAAAGTTGCATCTAGTGTAACTTCTAAACTCTTAGTAAAATCCAATAGATAATCTTTTATTCCATCAACATCTACCTCATTGAACTGATCCTTTAAATATTCAAATATTTCATTAATATCATCACGTGCTTCATCTTCCTCAATGAATATCTCTTCTAAAGTTTTAGCATTCTTTTGTTCTAGCCATCTCACTTCAGCAAAAGGATATTGAGCTAAATTTGGTCTATTATTACCAATAATTCCGATAATTTTTCCTTCATTAGCAATAATATTGATTTCATTGTATAGATGATTAGCTTCACTATTTTCAATTACATGAACAGTAACATTACTTAAATCAAAATGTTCATTTAAATAACTCTTTAACCTTGTAACTTCTGACTGCTCTTTTGAAATTATTACTAAGATCTTCTTATCACTTTGTTTTCTAAAATATTTTATATCTTTAAACTTTGTTTGAAGATATTCATAAATTTCATCAACTGAATCATTATTACTGGCTTTATTACTGCTAGTGACACCAATTAAAGTAACTGGCATTTCTAAATATTTAATTTCTATTTTTGTTTCAAAAGCAATTGATTCAGCCATAGTTCGAATTGAACCCATGTCATAAATAAGAATAATCCCTTTACCTTGATCAATCTTTATAATTTGCTCTTTCAAATCTTCATAGGCATCATCCATGCTTTTATCTAAAGGCAAATCATAGGCATAAGTATTGTTATGCATTGCTAAAGCGTTAACAACGTTAACAATCGAACTAGCCGAACTGTCACCATGCATCGCAATCAAAGTAACAACATGTTTATTAGTTACAGGCTTACTCTCATTTAAAATAAACAGCATTGTAAAGATTATTTCATCAATATTCATCTTTACCCTAAATTCTTCTTCAATTTCATGAACGAATTCTTTAGCAAGATGATAATGTTTAGGATAAAGATCAATCATCCGCTTAATTTCTTCATTTGCAAGACGCTGTTTACTGCTTACTTTAATTAGTGAAGCATTAATATGCAGACATAACCCATAAAGAATATTTTCTTGATAATTTATTGCTAGTTCACTGCTTACACGAGTAATGAAACGTTCAACTAAACTAATTAATTTCATTGAAACAATTTTACTTAATTGCTCTTTATCACTTACACGATTACTCAATTCATTTAAATATTCTTGAAAATCTTGATGAAGCTGTAATGAAACTAAAGTATTAATTTGTTCCTCACTAACACTTTGTTTTTTTAACTCTTTTTTACGAACATCAATCGTTCGATAAATATTAGCATTATTTTCCTTTGCTCTATTTTTTAATACCTCATTTTTAGTAAATGCAAATTTACAATCTCCAGGAATAATCTCATCAATTTCTTCTTTAAATGTTTTATAGTAAATCATTCCTTTGCGAACATAATTAGGAAAATCTGATAACAATAACTCAATATGGTGATGATGAACATCATGTTCTCTTACATAACAATTTGCTACTCCTGTATGAATATCATTTTTTAAACCACGGATATTGTCCTTCACTTCATATAATAATAAGGAGTGTAATATATTAGTGCTTACTTCTAGAACCCGATCAAGTTTTCTGGCTTCTTGTTTTAAAAACAATTCTAAAAGAGCAAATCGTTCTTTTAAGGGTCTTTGACTTAATGGCAAAAGTTCAATAACAAAATCCATTTTATTACGATAGAGATCATAAAGATCCTTACTGGCATCACTGGCTATTGCACAAAGCATGATACATTTATAATTACGCGGTAATTCTACATATTGATTAGAGGGCATCTTATTACTTGTAATGATTGAAAATAACATTGTTCTTTGATACCCTGATAAAAGTTCAACATGTTTAATCAACAGCATGCCTTGATTAGTCTGATGTACTAGTCCAGTATTCACTTCATCACCATAAAGCATTTCATTAATAATCGTCGGATTTTCAATGAATGTTTTACAGTCGAAAACTGTAAATGGTGCATTATTTTTTAATACTTTAGATTTAACTGCAAAGTCATAAACGTTTTTAGCAAAATATTTAACCCCACTTCCACTTTCTGCAGTTAAGAGAATATGAGGACTTCCTTGAGGATAAAGAATGGCAGCTTTTGCTAGCATCACTGCTTCATTCAAACTTTGGTTATAACCAATTAAATTCTCAAAGTCTTTTTGATTAGTCAATTGGAAATTTGCTAATTGATACAGTACTGGACGTGTAGTTGTTTTAGTAATTTTTCCTTCTTTAACCAATTGATTCAAAATACTGCTTAGATTAGTTCTTTGCATGTCTAATTTTTCGGATAGATACTGAGTTGTCAATTTAGGATATTCATCTGTACTTTGAGTAATTGAATATTCTTTAATGAACTCAAATACTTTTACTTTGTTTGATTTCATAGCTAACTCCTTTGACACTACTTGCTCTAGCCAATTACAACTATAAAATAATCAATTATTTCTCGCAAACTTGATAAATCATCATTTTTTAATACACTAGAGCATATTTTATAAGTAGTGTATACGCTTTCTTTTAATTTTTACAAGTTCAATTATACACTAAACTATAATAATCATATATTTTTATTTTAGTGTATAAAATATTTATGTCCCTATTTCTTCTTTTATACACAAAATACTTTTTGAATAATTTCCTTTAAAATAATAAAAACTGCTAAAGTTTACCTCCAGCAGTTATCTTTACCTTTATAGTTTATAATCATTTTAGCTTATTGTATCTTTTTTATTAAATATCTATCACTTAGCTAAATTAAATTGGCTATTATGAAGATTATAATAATAACCTTGTTTCTCTAACAATTCTTGATGCGTTCCCTGTTCAAGAATATGTCCTTTATCCATTACTAAGATCATATCGGCATTTTTGATCGTCGATAAACGATGAGCCACAATAAATGTCGTTCGACCTTTCATCATCGTTTCGAAAGCTTCCTGGATTTGTAATTCTGTACGTGTATCAATTGAGCTTGTTGCTTCATCAAGAATCAGCATTGGAGGTTTTGTTAACATAATTCGGGCAATACAAATCAATTGCTTTTGCCCTTGAGAAATATTTCCTCCATCTTCATCAATCATAGTATCATAACCTTCAGGTTGTTTCATAATAAATTTATGAACCCGGGCTTTTTTAGCAGCAGCAATAATCTGTTCATCTGTAGCATCGCTTTTTCCATAAGCTATATTTTCTTTAATAGTTCCTTTAAATATCCATGACTCTTGCAATACCATTCCGTACATACGACGTAAATAATCTCGCTCCATATCTAATGTATTAACATTATCAACCATAATACTTCCACTATTTTGATCATAAAAGCGCATTAATAAATTAATTAGAGTTGTTTTTCCACAACCAGTTTTACCAACAATTGCAATTGTTTGACCTGGTAATGCCTCTAAACTAAGATTTTCTATTAATGATACTTTAGGGTCATAGCTAAAGTATACATTTTTTAAAGAAACATTACCTTCCATTATTTCAACGTTTTGAGGATTACTGACTGGTTTTTCAACAGGTTCGTCTAATAAATTAAATACTCTCTGACTAGCTGCTAAAGCTGTTTGCATTTCTGTCATTACTGACGAAATTTCATTAAAAGGTTTGGTATATTGGTTTGCATAAGTTAAAAAGCTAGATAATAAACCAACCGTAAAGCTACCATTTAACACGCTAATTGCACCAAATACTCCAACCGCACCATACACCAGACTATTAACAATCCTTGTCGTCGGATTGATCAAAGCTCCATAAAATTGTGACTTTACACCACTTACATGCATTCGTTGGTTTACTTCTTTAAAACGTTCTTCATTCATTTGTTCATAATTAAAGGCTTTAATGATTCGTTGATTCCCTATCATTTCTTCAATATAGCCATTCATTTCACCTCGAAGTTCAAGCTGTTCTTTAAAATAGATATGGGTCCTTTTAACGATTAGTGAAGCGACTAGTAATGATAACGGGGTTAAAACAATCACTACGATTGCAATTGATAAATTAATCAAACACATTATAATAATTGTTCCAACAATCGTTGCAACACCAGTAAATAAACTAGTAAAACTTTGCAATAAACCCGCTGCAATCAAATCAATATCATTAATTACTCGACCAATAATATCACCATGTGGCGTACTATCAATATATTTTAATGGTAATAAATGAATCTTTTCAAAGACGCGATCACGAAGATCGTTCGTTATATTATAAGTAATCTTATTAGTTAATTGCCCCAAGATCCATTGGACTAATGCTCCCGCAAGCACAACTCCTACAATCACTAGAAGCTGCCAAAACAAACGACTAAAATCAACCAGTCCTATTCCTATTAATAGATCGATTGCTTGTCCAAATAAGATTGGCGTAATTAATGTCAAACAGACACTAATAAAAGATAAGATAAATATTAAACCTAAAATCACACGATATGGTCGACAATATGTCAATAACCGCTTTATCGTCTTACTATTCATGATCGTCACCATCCTTACTATGTTGTGAAGCATAGATTTCTTGATAGATCTTACAATCTTTCATTAACTGTTCATGACTATCAAAGCCAACCAAGTCACCATGATATAAAACCATTATCTTATCTGCCTGTTCAATTGAAGCTGTTCGTTGTGAGACAATAATTTTTGTCATATTAAGTTGTTTCAATGCTTGTCTCAATTTAAAATCAGTTGCATAATCAAGTGCACTTGAACTATCATCAAGAATTAAGATTTCCGGCTGTTTAACTAATGCTCTGGCAATCGTTAAACGTTGTTTTTGACCCCCAGATAAATTCTTTCCGCCTTGTTCAATTACTGTATCTAATCCAGCCGCTTTATCTTCGAGCATTTCCTTTCCCTGAGCAATTTCCAAGGCCTTGAGCAATTGTTGATCATTGGCTGTTTGATTTCCTAACTGTAAATTTTCTCTAATCGTTCCTGAAATAAGAGCTGCATATTGTGGTACAAATCCAATAAAAGAACGTAAAGCATGAAGATCATAATTTTTAATCGCTTCTCCATTAATTAAAATCTCGCCACTGCTAACATCATAAAAACGCCCAATTAAATTTACTAAAGAAGTTTTTCCAGCTCCTGTTCCACCAATAATTCCAATTGTTTGACCACGTTTTATCGTAAAATTCAAATCATTTAAAACATTTTTTTGTTCATAAGCAAAGCTAACATGTCTAAATTCAATACAATCTTCACTTTCTCGATATATTTGTATTTGTCCATCATTAACTACTGCCGGTTCTGTTTCCAAAACCTCAAAAATCCTTGTATAACTAGCACCTGCTTTATTGTAGATCGATAACACATTAGCAAAAACAATCAAGGCTAATAAAATAGAATTCATATAATTAACTAGAGCAATAACTTCCCCTTGCGATAATCCCCCAACATTTACTTCAGTTCCACCAAAATAAACTATTAAAACAATAGCCACATTAACAATCAGATATGTAAATGGATTTAATAATGCTTGAATTCTCCCTACTTTTACTTGGATATCTTTTTGTTGCCGAGTTTCTGTTTTAAACTTATTAATTTCTTTATCTTGTGAAGCAAATGCTCGAATTACTCTAATTCCATTTAAGTTTTCACGAACGATCAAACTAATTTTATCAAGCTTTTTTTGAACATTATTAAAATACGGCATTGAAATTATTGTAATCATCAACATAACAATTGCTAAAACGATAGCCCCAACTACAAAAATAGAAGCCAGCGGCCCGCTAATCAAAAACGCTAAAAACAAGGAACCAATCATAATAAACGGTGCCCGTGAAGTTAACCGGATCGTCATTGCTACTGCCAATTGAATTTGTACAACATCATTAATCAATCTAGTTACTAAGGTAGGCGCACTTAATTTATCCAAATTATGATGATCATAACGATTAATTTGATGATACATATCTTCACGCAATTTTGTTCCAACACTTTGTGATGTAAGTGATGCATAATATTGACATACTAACGCAAATAAATAACCAGCCACCGCTAATCCTACCAAAAATAACCCCCTTACTAAAATATAATTTTGATCATTGTTTTTAATTCCTACATCAATAATATCAGCCATTACCAATGGAACCATTAATTCTAAGGCTGCTTCGGCAATTTTGAAAACAAATCCAATTATCGCGGGAAATCGATACTCTTTAACATATTTTAATAATTTCATTGTCTAACCCCCCAAATCTGGATTTATTATACCCTATCTTTCCACAAAAATAAAAGGAATTAGAATTTAATCTAATTCCCAATCCGCTATTTAGTCACCGGTATTTGTAATTCTGTTAGCCATTCATCCTTACTTTCTTTATTCCAGATTCCATCAATATAGCTCTCACGGGGATTATCAAGTACCTGATATCCATTTTCTTCAATCCATTTAAAAGCATACGCATATGCTTTAGGTAATCCCGCATAATCACCTTTATGCATTATAGATACTGCTTTAACCGCCGGCATCTTTTTAAACTTGATATCATCAAAATCTACCTTTACTTGATCAACCGCCTCACAAAATTCAATATCAATATCTTTTTCTTTATATTCACCATCTCGATAAATAATAAAACAATATTCTGGAACTGTACATTTTAAGTCCGGGTACTTATTCATCACTTTTTGACCTATTGCAGGAATCAATTCAAAATAACTGTCATACCCAGGGACTACCATTCTTTTCGAATATACGGTACATGCTGGTAATTCTTTAATACTTGCTTGATAATTCATAAATGTATCCTCCTCTTTGCCAGATAAAATAAACTCAATGCGTGAAAGTTGATCTTCTGCTTCACTAATGCTTTCTTTTATTGCTTTTTTCCGACTTTCTAGAATTGCAACACCATCAACACCATTAATAATCATCTGTATTTCATCTAATGATAAACCTATTTGTCTTAATGACTGAATTTGATGAATTATTACTAATTGATTACTCGTATAAAAACGATATTTACTATAAGTATCTACATATGCCGGCGCCAGCAATCCAATCTCATCATAATGTCGCAAAGTCTTTACAGTCGTTTTAGCCATTTTTGAAAACTCACCAATCGAAAACATCTTATCACCTTCCATAAACATCGTATAAGCTCCCCTTACCGGAGAGTCAAGCAAATATAAAATTAATTTTCTAATCACCCTATTCTAACATATTTTATCTTTTTTATTTAAACTACCGACAATAAAGAACTAATTATCTTTTTATGATAAAATAAAATAATTAAAACAAGAATCTTATTAATAATTAAAATTTTCATACATTTATCCTTCAATAAATGGTATGGTTAATATAATATGACATTATTATCCATAAGGAGTTTATTTTATGAAAAAGAATTCAATTTTTAAACAGGCTGCTTTTTTAGCTGCTGCTGGAATATTAGTAAGAATTATTGGTCTGTTATATCGAAGTCCATTAACTAAACTGATTGGTTCACAAGGAATGGGTTACTATTCTACTGCTTATAATGTATATGCACTAATTCTTTTAGTTTCTTCTTACAGTATTCCAACTGCTATTTCTAAGTTGTTATCTGAAAAACTGGCCGTTAATCAATATAATAATGTTAAAAAGATTCTTCTTTGCTCATTTATTTATATTGTTGCAGTTGGTGGAGGAGCAGCAATTATCGCATTTGTAATTGCACCCTATATTGTTCCTGATAAAGCTGTTTCAGCTTTGCGAATTCTTTGTCCAACGATCTTTCTTTCTGGACTATTGGGGATTTTTAGGGGTTATTTTCAAGCCTTTAAAACTACTGCCTTTACTGGAATTTCACAAATAATCGAACAAGTATTTAATGCCTGTGTTTCAATTGGAGCTGCTTATCTATTTATTCAACCATACCTTAATAATCAAAGTCTAGTTGCTAGTCACGGGGCAACTGGTAGTGCCTTAGGCACTGGCGCCGGAGTTCTAATCAGCTTATGTTATATGTTGTTCATGTTCAAAAGAACTAAACAAAGTTATTTAAATCCTCCAAATATCGAAGCAGCCGATCCCCATACAGATTCGTTTAAAGATATCTTTAAAATGATTTCAAATATTGTTACTCCAATAATTTTGGCTACTTGCGTTTACAACCTTATCTCAACTATTGATATGTATATGTTTTATCTAGTTTGTGGTGATGGTGCCAAATCCATCAGTGCCTTTGGGGCTTATGGGGGTGAGTATATTATTTTACAAAACGTTCCTGTAGCTCTTGCCTCAGCAATGTCAACAGCTTCAATTCCCAATATTTCATCAGCATGGCTATTTAAAGATACTGCTGAAGTTAAAAAACAAATTGCTCAAGGAACAAAAGTCATCATGTTGATCCTTATTCCCAGTGCCGTTGGAATGAGTATTCTTGCAGTTCCGATTATTCAAGCAATTTTTCCGCAAAAAGAAACGGTTGTTCTAGCCAGCACCCTTTTAACATTTGGGAGTCCAGCAATTGTTTTCTATGGTCTTTCTACCTATACCAATGGATTATTGCAAGCTTTAGGATATTCATCTATTCCTTTAAAAAATGCTATATATGCGTTAATTATCCATTGTTTTATTACTCTATTTCTTTTACTTGCAACGAATTTAAATATTTATTCTCTATTGATCGGTAACTGTCTTTATGGTTTACAGCTTTGTTTCGCAAATCAAAGAGCTTTAAAACATATTACTACTTATTATCAAGAGAAATTACACACCTTCATCTACCCATTGATTAGTTCAGCAATTATGGCATTTACAGTCGCGCTATGCTACTATGGTTTAATTAAAGTTATTGATCGTTTGATTATCACTCTATTTATTGCAATCGTTATTGGAGTCATTATATATTTTGGAACATTGCTTTTTCTATATAAAGATAATGTTGAAGAATTATCACAAATACCTTATCTTCAAAAAATCATAAAACATAAATAAAAGCAACTAAATGTTGCTTTTATTAAATACAAATATAAATATAGCGTCCAAATTTAACATATTCTGTCTTTTTACGTAAGCAGCCGTCAATGATCAAAAAGCCAGCTTGATTTATTTCTTTACTCATTTCCTCAAAAGTTACCATAATCATTTTGTCACAAATTCTTCGCGAGGACTGAATCATTCTACACTGTTCTTCGTAAGTTATTGGAGTATATAAATTATATGGGATATCCATGATTGCAACATCATAATGTTTTTGTAAGTCATGAATACTCACCTTATTAATCAAATACTCATCATAACCATAATACTTTAAATTTTTACGTGCTTGCCAAGATATTTCCCTGGAAATATCGAATCCTTCAATATCTAAATCTAAAGCGAGTCCTTCTAGAACAACTGTCCCCATACCACAACAAGGATCAACGATCGTTACCTGATCATTATCTCCAGCTGCTAAATTAACTAAAGTTCGAGCTAACCGAATATCTAAAGAATTAGAAAAAGTATTAGGTTTATCATCGTGTTTTTGCCAAGACGGAACACCATGATGATAATAACCGCAAAGCCATTGATCTTCTAATTTTGTAATCGCGATAGTATGTTGCGGTCTAGACATATTAACACTTCCTGCAATACCCCAAGAAATATCTTTACACCTAAGTAAACTTTCTTGATAGTCAACATGAGTAACTTCATTTTTTAAATATATTACTTTAAAATTCTGGTAATCTTTATGCAGCGCAGCCACTTTTTCGATTAGTTTATTAAAATCAGCATCTATTCCCCAAAGATCGAGCTTTGCTTTTACAAAAACACTTTTATCAACACTATAATCTTTATTTGATAAATAATATTTACTCTTAAATTCATCTTTAAATAATGTTCTAAATTCTAAAGCACATAATTCTTTATCTTCTGGGGGATAGTTAAAAACATATAAATACTTTTTCATTATATCTCCTTTGTTTGTGTCTATTTTATATTTATGCTATAGTAACAGTACTTGGAGGTCTATTATGAAATTTATCAATTCATTAAAAGAACGTTTTACTAAGGAACAATTAATGATTATTGCTACCGCCCTTAGTTTATCTACCCCATTTTATATTTGTGTACCTTTTTTATTACTTGAAACATTATACCTATTGTACACTAAAAAAATTATAAATGCGTTTAAAAGTACCCCAAAATCTAAATATTTAATAATTTTTATGCTTTTAACATTAGCTATTTCTTTAATTTATCAAAATTGGATTGGTGTAGGATGTGTCGCACTTATCTTTATCTTTGTTTCACTAATGTTATATTATCGACAATATATCAATGAAGATACTTTTGAATTTATTTTAGATATGTTAATTGCATTATCGATTCTATGGACCATTTATGGACTATTTGAACAAATTCAAATTCTCGATCGTTTAGGTTATGATCATTTTACTTTAAAAGTATTTAGCAGACGTGAAAATCGTCTTAATTCTGTTTTCTTCAATGCTAATTACTATGCCATGATGATTGAATTTACCATCATGATGATTGGATATAAAATATTTGGTACTAAAAATGTCAAAAAACAGCTTTATTATTTTATCGTTGCCTGCCTTAATTTCTTTTTATTATATATGACTGGATGTCGTACCGCTTTTGTTGCAACCGCTGGAGCAATGTTAGTATTCTTGATCATCAATAAAAATTACCGGATTTGCAGTTTAATTGGGCTACTTTGTATCATTGGTGGTATTTATTTTATCTTTAATCCTGAACAGTTCCCAAGAATTGAAAAACTAGTTGATAACTTTACTGTAAGAACAAAGATCTGGCATGCTGCAATTGAAGGAATCAAAGCCCATCCGCTCTTTGGTCAAGGCCCAATGACATATATGATGATTTTTAAACAGTATGGTGGTCATGTCACTCAACATGCTCACAGCGTCTATCTTGATCCGATTTTATCATTTGGTGTCGTTGGCGTTGCTACTCTTGTTCCTTATATGTTTGATAATTGTAAAAGATTATTTAAGGTCTATCAAGAAAAGCTAAATCTCCGTTATGTCGCCCTTGTAATTTCATGCATTGCAGTTATTCTATTACATGGTGTTCTTGATTATACAATTTTCTGGGTACACACAGGTATGCTATTTTTATTAATTGCTTCATCATTTGAAATGTTTAAACATAAATAAAAAAAAGGAAATCATAATTTCCTTTTTTTAATACCAGTCTTTGATTTGGACTTTTTCTTTTACACAAATTATTCCCATCCAAATTAGGCTAAAACCAATTAAACCAACTACCCAAAGAGGAATTCCCTGGACTACGCAATCTCCAACTAGAATTTCTACAACTACAAATAAACTTATCGCAACTAAAGCTAATTTGTTCATTAAAACCGCCTCCTTACTAAATATATGTTTATCCTTATCTTTATAATACTTATTTTGTAGACTAATAATATCATCAATTTGTTAACAAAATGTTAAATTTTGGAATTTATGAAATATGAAAAATGAGGCTGTTGCCTCATCTTTCATATACATAGGGAAAGTTATTCAAATAGAGCAGGTATAAGATATGATTAGTCTTTTAATCAAAATTTTATAGTGTGCATAAAGGACTTAGCATTATTTTATAACCAATCCATCTATACCATAGCTAAATTATCTAATATTCTCATTTAAAATTATATCATCCCTGCTTTAATTCTATGTAAAGTTTTAGTTATTTAACCTCACCCTTACTAGCTAAATAGATAATTCCTAACATTACCGGTACAAAAACAATAATTATTGCACTTCCCGGTAAATTACTATTACCACTATAAGCCATAACTCCTGACAAATTAGATAAAATTGTTATTAAAAACATTCCCAAACCTAACCCTAATCTCTTTTTCATTTCTGTCACCTCTTTAACCTCATTTTACTTAATTACAGAAACGAAACTATACAACTGTGCTTAAGATTATGTAAAGATTAACCTAAGGCGACATCTAACATCATCATCACGACAAACCCAATAGCAAAACCAATAGTTGCAATATTACTATGATGCCCTTGTGAAGCCTCCGGAATAAGTTCCTCAACAACTACATAAACCATGGCTCCTGCCGCAAATGCTAATAGATATGGTAAAATCGGTACTACTAATGAAGCCATCAAAATAGTTAATCCTGCACCAATCGGTTCAACAATACCTGATAGCATCCCATATATAAATGATTTGTTCTTTGATAACCCAGAACTTTTTAACGGCATTGAAATAATTGCTCCTTCAGGAAAGTTTTGAATTGCAATTCCCAGCGATAAAGCTAAAGCTCCCGCATAAGTTACTCCCTGACTTCCAGATGCCAATCCCGCAAAAATAACTCCAACTGCCATTCCTTCTGGGATGTTATGCAAAGTTACTGCTAAGACTAACATTGTTGATTTTTTCAATTGACTTTTAGGACCCTCTTCTTCATTATCCAAATGCATATGAGGTACATTACGATCAAGTAAAAGCAAAAAAGCTATTCCTAATAGAAAACCTACTGCTGCAGGAACAAACGCCATTTTTCCCAAATCACTTGACATATCCATCGCCGGAATCAATAGTGACCAAACAGAAGCTGCAATCATTACTCCCGAAGCAAATCCTAATAATACTTTCTGAACTAAATCGTTCATTTTATTTTTCATAAAATAGACACACGCTGCCCCTGCCGTCGTTCCAATAAACGGAATCAATATTCCAATTAATGTTTCCATATTATATTTCCTTTCTTTCTAATAACTTATTCCAGCCCGCCTGATAAAATTCTTGTAAATCACTGACAAAATCCTCAGCTTGTTTCTCAGTCATTTGATGACGGACAATTTCAAAAACACCAAATAAATATGAATGATTAATAATATGTGATAATTTATCATCAAAACCATGTTCATTAAATTGCTTCGTTTTTTCATTTACTAAACAATCTAAATATTCTTCATAACGAGTTCCTTTACTACAGCAAATGATTAATTTAAAAACTTCAAAATTTTGATAAATGTAATCAATCGTCTCAAGATTAATTCCCTCAACCAAATAATCATTTTTAAATTCCTCAGACACTTCTTCAACAATATCATTAAAAAGTGCCTCTTTATTTTTATAATATCCATACATTGCTCCAGTTGTTACATGAGCTGCTTTGGCAATTTTTCTTAGCGATGCACCAAGATACCCACTATTTAAAAACTCCTGAGTCGCAACATTTATAATTTTTTCTTGTGTAGTCATAGTCACCTCCAAAATATAACACTGTTATATTTCGACATTATTCTACCTCAGAGCTATTGCATAAGCAAATAATATGCATAAAAATAAGAACTTCGTAGAAGTTCTTACAAAAATTCACCAATTATTGAATTCTCATTACCCTTTATATCATTTGGTGTCCCAGCAGCAATTACATAACCACCATCATTTCCTCCCGCTGGCCCCAGATCAACGATCCAGTCAGCAGCATTGATAATCTGCTGATTATGTTCAACGATTACTACTGTATTACCACTATCAACAATACGATCAAGCAAAAGTAGTAAATGCTCAATATCCAGAGGATGTAAGCCAATTGTTGGTTCATCAATTAAATAAAGATTATGTTTATTTATGTTTGTTAGTAATGTCGTTGCCAATTTTAAACGCTGTTTTTCACCACCCGACAGCGTTGTTAAAACTTGTCCTAATTCTAAATACCCTAAACCAACATCTTGCAGCATTTTTAAAGTTTTAATTATTTTGGGACAATCACTAAAAAAACCTACCCCTTCATCAACTGATAAATGAAGCACATCATCAATTGAATGTTCATGATATTTTAATGCAAGGATTTCAGGAATGAAACGTTTTCCTTGACAAACTGGACAGACAACCTCAACATCTTTAAAAAATAACATGTTGCTAGTAACAGTTCCTAATCCTTCACAATTTTCACAACGTCCTCCTTGGCTGTTAAAAGAAAAATGTTTAGCCGTAAAACCCATTTCTTTAGTTGCTTCTAAACTTCCAAAAAGCTTTCTAATTTCATCATAAATTCCTGTATATGTAGCAATATTAGAGCGCCTTGTCGTCGTAATACTTTCTTGTCTGACAGCAATAATATCATCAAAATATCGATAATGCTGTTTAGCTAATACAGCAAACACCAAAGTACTTTTACCAGACCCTGATACACCGGTAACAACATTTAAACAATCAACTAAAAAAGTTACATCAATATTTTTCAAATTATGAACATGAGCATTTTTCACCTCAAAATATCGATTACTTGTTCGATATACTCTTTTACATTTCTTTTTATTAACAAAATATTGTCCAGTTATTGAACTAGGATTATTTTGCAACTCGTGATAAGTTCCTAATGCAAGAATTTGACCACCATGCTTTCCTGCACCAGGTCCAAGGTCAATTAAATAATCTGCTGCTTTAATTACATCTAAATCATGTTCAATTACAATCACCGTATTCTCTTGATCTCGCAATTCCTTTAAAACATTAATAATTCCTGCTGTATCTTTAGGATGTAATCCCATTGTTGGCTCATCAAAAATATAAATTATCCCCGTTAACTGACTTTGTAAAGCCGCTGCCAATTTAATTCTTTGTTTCTCACCGCCAGATAAAGTCATTGTTTGACGATCTAAATGCAAATATCCTAAACCAACATTAATGATTCTTTGAATTTTTGTTTTTAAATCAATTATATATTGTTGGACAGCTTCTTTTTGTGGTCCTGAAACAGTAGCTTCCAGCTGCTCAAGCCAATGTAGTAATTCCGTCAAAGGCATTTTTGTTGTTGCTGTAATAACTGTTTTATTCACTGTAATTTGACGACTTAATGAATTAAGCTTTTCACCATGACAATCAGGACATACCTGTTCATCGAAATAACTGCTTATTTCTTTACTTTGATTTTTCTTTTCTTCAACCCGACGCCATAAATTAGTTATAATTCCTTCAAACTTACTTATTTTTATTTTACCAAAAAGTTCCTTAAACTGTTTTGATTCAGTTCCATATAATAAGATCACTCTTTGCTGCTGATTAAAATCAATCACTTTTGTTTCCGGAGTCACTGAAAGCCCCAGTTCTCGATATACTTTTTCTAATTGTTCGATTTGATATTCTTTATAACGATGATGCCAAAATGCAACTGCACCCTCGCGAAGAGATAAGTTTGGCTCAAGTACTTTATCTAAATTAAGTATTAATGTTTTACCTAATCCAAAGCAAGTTGGACAGGCACCTTTTTCACTATTAAAAGAAAAATGTGATCTTGTTAATTTTTCCATCTTATAATGACAATAATTACAGTACATATAAACAGTAAAATCATTATCAGCTCGAACTAATTCTTCATGACAGTATGATGCATCAATCATTTTACCACAGTGGGGACATTTACGAACTCCTAGCTTTTCATAAATCATTCGAATATCAGTGTAAATATCTGTTACTGTTCCCAGTGAAGAACGAGGATTATTATTTTTTTCATCCTGTGTAATTACAACTGCTGGTGAAACATTTCTTATTACTTCGACTCCTGGTTTATTAATTCCTTGAAAAGAAATTGCTTCTAAATACTGTCGCTGACATTCTTGATAAAGAACATCAATTGCTAAAGTTGATTTACCTGACCCGGATAAACCAGTGATTACGACTAATTTATTCCGAGGAATCGTCAAATCAAGATTCTTTAAATTACCATGATACGCATTTTTAATTATAATATCTTTCATGTCAACTCCTGCTTAATCAACTTTTTCTTCTAGAATAGAAGTACAATGAGGACAGCGGGTTGCCTCTTTCGCAACTTTTTCTCTACAATAAGGGCATACTTTTGTTGTTTCAACCAGCACTTCTTCCTTGTCAGTCAATTTAGCTTTGATACTTTCATTAATTTTATTCATTGCACGAACAATTAAGAAAATAATCATTGCTATAATTAAGAAATTAATCACCGCCGTTAAAAAACTTCCATACTTTAAAACTGGAGCATTTTCACCACTCCCCATGACAAGTTTTAAATCAGAAAAATCAACTCCGCCAAAAATCCCTAAAATCGGTGAAATAATATCATTATTAAGTGAAGTTACGATTGTTGTAAAAGCACCACCAACAATGACCCCTACAGCCATGTCCATAACATTTCCTCGAGTTATAAACTTCTTAAATTCCTCAATAATACCTGATTTTTTTTTCATCATTTAACCTCCTAACAAGTTAATATGTTTAATTATACCATATTTCTATTATTTCAACGTTTTTTCTTAATAGCTTATCAACATAATTATTAAATATAATAATTATGTAATTAAACCCCTAGTTTTATTTCTACAATTCAATAGCCAAATATAATTTACTTGTATCTTCTTTTCTTGCTTGCTTGCTGCAAGTGCTTTATTAGTAAAAAATAACAGGACAAATTAAACTTCATCCTGCTTTTATTTAATGATCACTCAATACTTTCTTTTTAAACATTAATACTGAAATAGTATAGATTATATAAAAGATTACTAAAATAACGATAGCACTAACAATATTTACAGTGTATAGTTCTGTCTTCATAACATTAGCTAGCGCATGAACAGAAAAATATGAGGACAGTACCATCAAAACAAAAGGACAATAATAAGCAAAACGTATCTCATTTCTAATTGACCTACTCAATGTTCGTTTACTGATTCCTAGTTTTTTTAGAACATTATATCTCTCTCGATCCTCAAAAGCCTCATTACTCAATTTCATAAAAATGATACTTCCACTAGCTAAAATGAATACTAAAAACAAGAAAATACAAATAGAGTACATTACTCGAACCCAAGCAATATCCCCACCATTAGGATCATTGGCTAAATAACTCACATAATCTACAGGTCCATCTTTTACCAAACTATTTAAATAATCAATCGATGCTTGATAATTATTAGGATCTTTTATTTGATAGTTATACATATAAAACTCTTGTCCAAAATTTCTTAACTTTTCATATGTGTTATCACTAACAATATAGGTACTAATATTTTCTTGCAATAATCCTAAATATGATGTTGCAGTTTCATCAACAATTTGATATTTTTCACCTGCAATTTCTATCACCGGATTAATTTCAGGATCTGAGATATCAAGTAAATATAATCTCGTCAAATTAACTACTTGCTGATCATCTAATTTTGGTATATCAAATTTAATTTTAGCCTCTTTTGCGGCTTTTTTTAACTGGCTAGGCTATATGAAACTACACCATACTGATTATATAGATATTTACTTTTAACCATATCTGCATTTAAGGCAATATAGTTTAGACTATTATGATAGTTGAGCTCATTATTACTACTGATTTTTTGAGCAATTTGGTTGCCATCAAGAGCTTTATTTGCCATCACAGTATAAGTATAAGTACCTCTAAAATGACTGATATTATCGTAGCGTTGTTTCATTGCAAATGAGGTTGCTAAAACGGTAACCGAACAAATCATTAAAATCGTTACCATTGCATAAGCACGATAATTCTTTTTTAAACGAAATGCTAAATTATTGACCCACAATGAGCGTTCTTTTTGATATAGATAACTTTTGTTTTGAGCTAACTTTTTAATTACAAACGGAATTACCCCATTATATAGAAAATAGATTCCAGCAACAACCAAAACTACTGCATAAAATATATAGATAAACGAAGACATATCACCAACCATCATCGCAGCATAATAGCCACCACAAATCAAAACTACCCCAATTACCACTTTTAATAAAGTAATAATTATTTTTTCTTCACGTAATTCATTTTGTTTTGATGCTGATAACATATCTAAAACACTGCTTCTTAAAATGTTAATATAGCCTTTAATAATCATAATAGCAAAAATCGTGACAAATAAAGCGGTTGTCAGTAATACAGGAATAATACTAAAACTAAATGAAACATCCACGCTTATATCTGATAAGCGTAATAACAACATTGTAAAAAGTTTAGAAAAAAGCGCTCCACTCCCTAGGCCAATAATTAATGATAAAAGTCCAATCATCGCAACTTCAATTACATACATCTTACCAATTTTTACATTATCCAGTCCCATAAAAGTAAAAATTCCAATTTCTTTTTTACGCTGTGATAAAAAAACATTTGTCGCATACCAGATAAAAAAGAAGACAAAAATTATTAAAACAATAGAAATAACTTGAATAATAATTGCAATATAATCACTGTTTTTTTCTTTTAAAACATCCATCGCATTAGAAAAAACAATATTTTGAAAATTAAAAAACGTAAAAATTGAAAACGATAAAGAAATAATCAAAGCAACATAATTTTTGACACTGCGTTTAAAATTTGAATAAGCTAATTTAAATAAACTCATTCTTGTTCACTTCCCATCGAAGCTAGTAAGCTTAAAATTTCATCATAAAACTTTTGTCGCTCACCACTATGATTTAAGCGACATTTAATTGCTCCATCACTAAGCATATAAACCTGTTTAGCATAGCTGGCACTATAAGCATCATGAGTTACCATTAAAATCGTTGCATTGCCTGACTCATTCGCTTTTTTCAAAGAAATTAATAAATCTTTACTTGACTTAGAATCTAATGCTCCTGTCGGTTCATCAGCAAAAATAATCCGTGGATTAGTAATCAATGCTCGTGCACTGGCACCACGCTGCTTTTGTCCCCCTGATAATTGATAAGGATATTTATTTAAATGTTCACTTAATCCAAATAAAGAGGCCATCTGTTTAGTCTTTTCAATAATTTCACGGCTTCTCTTTCCATTTAAACTCAACGGTAAAGCAATATTATCCTGTAAAGTCATATTATCTAATAAATTATAATCTTGAAAAATAAAACCAATTTTCTCCTGTCTAATTTTCGACAACCGCTTATTATTAACCTTTGTAATATCCTCACCATCAATAATGATTTCACCACGAGTTGGTTTATCTAAAGTTGATAACATATTTAATAAAGTCGATTTACCTGCTCCAGAAGGTCCCATAATTGCAATAAAATCATTTTCATAAATGTCTAAATTAATATTTTTTAATACTTTAGTCTGATAATCTTTACCACCATAACTTTTAACGAGATTTTTTATTTCCACAATCTTTCTCATTTTTAATTCCTCCTTAGATTACAACTAAAGTTTACCAACTAATCAAGAAAAAATCCTAACGCTTATCTAACAGTTAGCTCTATAATCTTACATTTTAGTAATCTAGCATGAAATATTCTGCATTATCTTCAAATTGTAATTTAAAGCGGCTTCCTGAGCAAAAAGTATTATCATAGATAACTTTAATGCCTAACTTCTCTGCTATCTCTTTAACAAAATATAAACCCATTCCCGTTGAGCGATAGTCTCCATCACGAAGATTATGACCGATAAAGCCACGGTCAAATATATATGGAGCATCTTCCGGTGCAATTCCGATTCCATTATCTTCAACAATAAGTTCTAATCCATCATGATCTTCTCTAATATAAAAAGTCAAATTTGGTTCTGTTTGTTTATATTTAATCGAGTTGGTAATGAACTGGTCCAGCATATATGTTAACCAGCGCCGATCACTATAAACATACTCATTCTCTACCTTTAAATTAATTTTAAAATGATCATTAATTAAGAAATAAGATTGATGTTTTATCGCTTCCTTAATAACTTGAGATAAAAAAACTTTCTCTATTTTAATATCATTCACAGGATTTCTAAGCTTACTAGACATTAACATTGTATTTAATAATAATTGAATTTGTTCAATAGTTAAACGCATTTGTTTTTTTAAAACTAGATCTTGATTACGTTCATTCATTAAGCGCATTGAAGCAATCGGCAACTTAGCTTCATGTGACCATCTAGAAATATAATCCGATAATTCTTGTATTTGAGTACTTAAGTGATTAATTTCTTCATGATAATATAAATCGTTTTGCTCAATAACACTAAGTGCTTGCAACGATAAATAGCTTTTTAATTCCTTTGTGGTCAAAAAATTATTAGTTTTCATTATTTTTTCAACTGCTCGGTATTTCACATTTCCATAAATAAAGATCGTAATCCCAATAAAAATTAAAATAACATCCAAATAAACCAGATCACTTAAATATAAGCGACTACCACACAAATATAAAAAATAAATATTAATAAATACTAAAACTAACATTCCACCTACAATAGGCCGTAATTTCTCTTTTAAATAATTAATCAATATAATAACCTACTCCCTTTTTCGTCTTAATAATATCTTTTCCATTCGTTAATTCCTTTAATTTATTTCGTAGACGTGAAATATGAACCGATAAAGTCGCATCAGTAACAAATTCATCAGTATTCCACAATGTCATCATCAACTGTTCCCTGGTTACCCAGTTGCCTCGTTGCCCTAATAGTGTCGACATTATCTTACCTTCTGATTTAGTCAATTCTAAAACTTTATTTTGATATACAAATCGCCCCCTCACAATATCATAAGAGGTATCCTCATCAAGATATTCTTTTTCCAAATGTTTATATTCATAAGTTCTTCTCAATATTGCTTTTATTTTCACCAACAGCAATTCTAAATCAAATGGTTTTTCAATATAATCATCGCCTCCAGCTGACAGTGCCAGAATTTTATCAGCATTTTGCTCTCGACTAGAAATAAATAATATTGGTACTGTGGAATTTTCCCTTATCTTTTGACACCAGTAAAAACCATCATAAAAAGGCAAATTAATATCTAATAAAATCAAATCCGGCTGATATGTACAATATACTTGATCTACATGCTTAAAATCCTCAAGATACTTTGCCTGAAAATTCCACTTAACACATAATAATTGCAATTCACGCGCCAAGATCAAATCATCTTCAACTATCATGATTTTCATTCTCTTCAACTCCTTTTATTCATTATACTATCGCCTCTTAAGATAGCCTAGTAATTTAACCAACCTTACAAAACTGTTAGAAAAAAAACTAGATCGCAATCTAGTTTTAACTATCAGGATATCCTGACCCATGATGATAATAATACTGATAATTATTCTCTTTGAATTTATCGACTGCTTTTCTCCCCCGATTAGGATAATTAGTAATGATTCCACTAACCCCAAGTTCAAGATACTGTATCATCCTACTTTCATCATCTACTGTCCATACATAAACAGGAACCCAATTACGATTAGCCTTTTCTACAAAACTCACTGTAGCTCGATTTTCTTCTATCGCCAAAAAGTCGATACCTTGGTTCCATAATGATCCTTCAATATCTCCAGCACTACCATAAATACAATATCCAATCCACCATTCAGGACGCTGACTTTGAAGATATTGAACAGTATCTAAATCAAGCGACATGTAGATAGCCTGCTTTTGATAATCATTTTTCTCTATAACATCAATAATTTTTTTAGCTAGTTTTTCTCCATTACCGCCCTCAACTTTTAACTCAATCAAAAGTCCCATTTTAGTGCTATTCTTTTTTAACTTTTTAATCAAATGATCTAGCGTCGGAATTTTATCAGTGTATTCGTTATGATAAACCAAGGTTTCACTTAATTGTTTAGCAGTCATATTTTTTACTTTTTCATCTTTATGTGCCAATCGCGACAAATCTGCATCATGAATCACAACAGGAACCCCGTCTTTAGATAATTGCACATCAATTTCTGCATAATCCGCTCCTTTATCAGCTGCTGTCATGATAGCTCCATCTGTATTTTCAACCCCGTAAATTGAACCACGATGACCGATTACCCATGGATGATGGAGCATCAACGGTTGTTCTAAATACATACCTACTAGACAAACAGAAATAAAAGCTAAGAGTGCTGTAACCATTCTAGGATGATGATTATATAAGCGAGAATTATTTAAAGTTCGTTTAATTAAGCGATAAGGCAAAAACAGCAAAGCACTATCATCTTCAAATTCCTGACCATTTTTTCTTTTTTCATAACGAATAATAATACTAGCAGCAAAATACATCAACAAAACAACAATTAAGATAGCTGATAAAATATATATTGAATTAGGAAAAAGATAAGTAATCAAGATGAACATACAGGGCCAAAAAACAAGGTTGATCATCCCACGATACTTTTGATAAAAATGTGTTTCAAAAAAATATTTATCCAAGCTTTGAAAAAAACGATTACCATGAATTTGTGCTTTTAATAAAGTTCGGTCAAATAAGCGATTAAATTCTAAATCCACCTTTACTTTCAATAGTTCAGGCTCGTGCTTACCCATAACACCTATTAAATATTGATAGAAAACAATCATCAAAACCATGATTATTAATGTATATATGATGTATTCCAATAAATAAATTCTAAATCTCGAAGAAATAATTAAATTCTTTAAAAAATAACGATTAAAATCCGCATTTTTTATTAAAGCATCTGGTAATATTTGAATTAATCCATTCTCAAGAACGATCCAAATACCCATTATTCCAATTAATGAAATACGTTCTTTTAATGTCAATAATTTATGGAACTTTATATTTTCTTTAAAGGCTTTAATAATATTTTCTTTTTTTAAAATCATTAAAACCGGTACAAAAAACATTAATCCATAAATTCCAAAATACAATCCATAGATTAAACATATTAAAATATTCCCTTGAAAAGTTAAGCTCAATTCTCCAAAAATAAAATTAGGAATTTTTAAACTTGGTATCAATGAGTTTATATAACCAAGATGCACTAATGGTAAAATAAATAAAAAGAATATTCCTGTTAAAATACTACTAGGATGCTTTAAACAACTCAAATTTAATAACGAGGTTTTCATTACCTCATAAATTCGAAAATCTTTATTTTGCTTATTTAAAGTAATCATATTGATCAGTACACTAAATTCATATCCAATTGCAATTACTGCCATCATCATAATAATTAAAACAACTGTAATCCCTTCAAGATTTAAGAAATTAAATAATATGTATTGGTTAAATGCAGCTCCGCTGGAATTATTATTTAAATATATTTGAAGAATTTTATTAATCAATGGACTGATAATTAGGAATATTGCAAATTTATAGAAAATCTCAAATTTTAGGATTTTAAAAAAGAGATGTTTAAAGTTTTTTAATTTATCTTTCATTTTTACACCCCCAATATGACTTATTCTATCATTATTACCAATTTATTGTTATTAATAATCCTTAAAAATTTTCTTAAAAAAAACTACCCTTCCGGCAGTTTACTTAAATCTAGCATTATTATAGTTGTAGGGGATACTCGTTCCTACTACAACATCTTCAATTCTATCAAGAATCAACCAATCATCCATATTCCCCTGATGATCAAAATCTAGTGGTTTAATTGCTTCTACATCTGTAAATTCAACTAAACACAAACATTTTTTATGCCAGCGAACTTGTTGTTTTGGCGTTAAATCTAATTTATCTTGATACTTTAATAATATTTCATTTATTTCATCTTCACTTAATTTAATAAAATTTAAAACGTTAACTACTCTTGCTTTTGCTGTTATTTTTTTAGTTCCTTTTTCCATGAAATATAATACTTCGTCATTGAATACTCTACTATGAGGAATCTTGCGTCCTGCTGCTCCTCGAATTATCATTGTTTTTTTGCCACTCATAATCTTTTCTAAGACTTTTTCTTTATTGTCTAAATATACTAAATGTATCATCTAATCACCTCAAATTTATTATAAAGCCTCTAGTAACTAGAGAGTCAAATGCTTTTTACAGGAATTCTTAGTTCAGTCACAAATTCATTTTCATCATTAGTAAAGATAGGATCTATTAAATAATATTCTAATGCTGGTCCACACATTACTAAATTATTTTTTTTCATCCATTCCATCATAAGAGTATAAGTCTTATATTCATCTCGATAAGGCCCATAATGAAGAGCAGAAACACATAAATAACCAGGTTCTTTTCTAACTACTCCACCAATTTCATGATTTAAATCAATTTGAATAGAAACTTCAACATCAGCACAATCGGGATCATATTGCTGATAATCATCATAATAACGCGCCATTATATTTCCTATCGGCTCTAAATTATTCTTACGACATAAAGTATTTAATTCACTAAATCGACGCATAAAGGCTGCTTGGTCTGCTAAACCTTGTTGACGAACATAAGCAATATAAATTTCCGGTATTTCCTTTAATTGTAAATGCAACTGATGATCTTGATACTTTAGACACTCCAAAAAGAATCCTAAACGTTTCTCTAATTTATTTAATTCAGCTATTGTTTTTTTTAATTCAGCATGTTTTTGATTCAAGGTTTCTTCACTCAAAGAAACGGAATTATTTGCAAGCTGATGTTTAATCTCTTTAATTGAATACCCCTGAATCTTAAATTGATTAATAATATTAGCTTGTAATATCTGATGTCTAGCGTAATAACGATAGCTTGATTCAATATCCCTTTTTTCAGGGACTAATAGCCCGATTTCATCATAGTAACGTAAGGTCCTTATCGGAATATTACAAATTTCTGCAATCTCACCTATCGAATAATATTCTTTATCCATGATTATCTCCATCATTAATGTGTTCATGTCCCCACTTGCATAAACATTCTAACACCGGCATCAATGTTAAACCACGTGGAGACAATGAATATTCAACTTTAGGCGGGACTTGCGGATACTCATTGCGAATGATCAAGTTGTCCTTTTCCAATTCTTTTAACTGAGTGCTTAGCATTTTATGTGTAATTGTTCCTAATGCACGTTTTAACTCACTATATCGTAGTACTTGTTTTTTCCATAACCAAAATAATATGTGCATTTTCCATTTGCCATCGATCAAAGACATTGCATATGCAAATGGTCTTACATTTACTTCATCGTTCATTTTTACTCTCCTTTTAGATAGTATTTTACTTATAAGTGTATACTTGTTATTAATTTAGTTCTAATTTATCATATAGTTATTAAAATAACAAGGAGGCTAATTAGATGAAAAAACAAATAAATGTATTTGATTATGCTAAAGAAATTATGGAAGCTGTTCAAACTGGCGTTCTTTTAACAGCTAAAGTTGATGATAAAGTCAATAGTATGACAATTTCCTGGGGAACCTTAGGAATTGAATGAGCAACAGAATTATTTACTGTTTTTGTAAGAGAACATCGTTTCACTAAAGAACAGATAGAAAAAAATCCTGAATTTACAATCAATATTCCTTTAGGTGCTTTTGATAAGAAAATCTTAGGGGTTTGCGGTACGAAATCAGGAAGAGATATTGATAAAGTTAAAGAACTTGGGCCTACTTTAGAAGATCCTGATAAAATATCAGTTCCAGGTATTAAAGAGCTTCCTTTGACACTTGAATGTAAAATTGTCTATCAACAAGTACAAGATAAAAATGCAATTACTCCAAACAATTTAGAACGTTTTTATCCTCAAGATGTTGATAGTTCATTCTATGGAGCAAATAAAGATTTACACACGGCTTATTATGGCCAAATCATTAATGCTTATATTATTGAATAAATAGAAAAGTCCGGTTAATTATTCCGGACATTTTCATTATTTAGCCTCTAAACGATTCAGTAAATCTATAATCAATCTTTGATTATTATCATTAACATCAAATTTATCAAGTAATTGATTTATTTTTAAGCGTCCCCCTAGTTTTAATTGAAGGTCAGTAACTTTTCCTTCACTAACTAATTTAATAATTTCTCTAAGCCCTTTTATTTCCAAAACATCCTTTAATTGACTATTTAAAGTATAACGTTTTTTTTCATCAACACACTCACCATTTGTTCTTATAATTTCCTGATATACATAAAATGAATCTTTAATATAACGTTTTAAAGTACCATTTCCATCATTATCTTTATCTACGTAAATAAATCCATAACGTTTTTTCATTTCGCCAGTTGAATAGCTTACAATATCAATCGGACTCCACCAAGTGTACCCAAGCAACTCAACTCCATCTAAGTCTACTGCTTTTTTCATTTCTCGAACATGTTGCGTCAAATAATCAATTCGGTAATTATCATGAATTTGATGATCGTCACTAATTTCATCGACTGCTCCTAGTCCATTTTCTACGATAAATAACGGAATTTGATAACGATCATATAAGTAATTCAAAGAAACTCTAAGTCCCTTAGGATCAATCGGCCAGCCCCATTCGCTTACTTTAATATATGGGTTTTTAGCTCCACTAAAAAGATTTCCGCCACTTCCAAGATTATCTAAAATATCACTTGACATCGTAATACTCTGGTAATAACTAAAACCAATATAATCAACTTTTCCTTGTTCTAAGATTTTTTCATCACCATCTATGACTGGTAATTCAATTCCATAACGTGACATCCATGTCAATGCTTTATTTGAATATCTCCCTCGTACCTGAACATCGGTAAAAAAAATATTTACATCCATAAAATTATGATTAAACATTACATCATCGGGTTTACATGTAGCGCTATAACCACATAAGAAGGCAATCATACAGCCAATTTGAGCAGAAGGAATAATCTCATGACAAGCTTTAACCGCTTTTGCTCCTGCTAAGAACATATGATGACATGCAGTCAAAACGGTTTGTAAATAATTATTATCAATTTTTGCAATCGCACCACCTCCAGTATAAGGATTGGTGATCATTCCATTAATCTCGTTAAAAGTTAGCCAATATTTGACTTTAGCAGAATATCTTTTGAAACATGTAATAGCAAAACGTTCAAAATAATCAACACACCGCCGATCAAAAAAGCCATTGTACTGCCTGCTTAAATAATAAGGCATTTCATAATGCGATAATGTGACCACTGGTTCAATATCTAGTTTCAACATCTCATCAAATAATTGATCATAAAACTGCAACCCTTTTTCATTCGGCTCTAGCTCATCACCATTAGGATAGATGCGTGACCAAGCAATTGACACTCGCAAACAATTAAAGCCCATTTCTTTAAAATATTGTAAATCATCTTTATAGTAATGATAAAAATTAATTGCTTCATGACTTGGATAATATTCTCCAGCAACAATCCCATCAGTCCGTTTTCGTTTTTTAGTCTTACTTCCTGCAAGCATTACATCACTAACACTTAATCCCTTACCATCGAGATTATACGCACCTTCGCACTGACTCGCAGCCAAAGCACCACCCCATAAAAAGTTTTCTTTCATCGTTTTCCACCTCATACTTATTATTATAACATAGAAAATAAAAAGCAATGGTATTAACCATCACTTAATTACTTCCATTACATATTTATAATCAATGTCCTCAGTTAACCACACACCATTTTGGGAATAATAAAATTTACAGCCATCTTCACACATTGCCTTTGTATCAATAACTAAAACAATTGCTTTACCATGTCTACTTCCGACTTTAAATGCTGTTTCAATATCTTTCGATAAATGAACATATAAACGTTTCATTTTTTTAATCCCTTCTTGCTCTATCTTGTTCAAATATTTAAATGCCGTTCCATGATAAAGATATTCTGGTGGAATCTTTTCAATTAATTCAATATCTACTTTGATTGAATGACCTTGGTTAGCTCGAATTTTTGTATGATCTTCATTATATTGATATCGCTGTTTATTATTTGTCATGACAATCTCATCTAATAATGTTCGATTAATAAAACGACCACTATTATTAATTCCTAACAACAACTCATCAACCTTTGCCCATCCATGATAATCTAGCTTTAATCCAATTAGTTCCGGTTTATGTCGTAAAATCAAACTAATAAACTTACCAAGATTTACTAAATCATTCATGTTCAAACTCTAAACGCATATCATACCAGATAGCACCACCATGCATTGACTGAGAAATCCCACAATTTTTAAATCCAAACTTCTCATAATAATGCAATAATTTATCCTTGCAAGTAAGAATACATCCTTTTCGTCCTGCCATACGGGCATCATCAATTACCACCTGCATGACTTTGGCAGCTAACCCTTGTTGACGATATTCAGGAATTGTATTTACTCCAAAAATTGCCTGCCATTCTCCTGCTTCATCATGTAAGCTAGCATCTTCAAACATAATATCATTGATCGTTGTTTCATTTGTTACCATTCCGTTAATAAAACTAATCAATTTTCCTTCATCTTCCAATAGCCAAAAATGATTCGGATAAGTTTTCAAACGTTTTTTAAAATTACTCCGACTAGCTGCTTCTGCAGGTGGAAAACAAGTGGCTTCAACAGCTGTAATTGCTTTTAAATCTTTAATTGTTGCTTTACGTATTATCATTGTTAAAACCTCCTTTACTCGTTTAGAGTATATCACTTATTATAAAATTAATAAAGAATCATTGGATAGTGGTTAATTATTGCTATTTTTATAATATTAGCTTATAATGTTATTGACATATGTCAATAACAAAGGTGGTGAAGCTATGCCAAGACCATGTCGAAAAAGAAAAGTATGCAGATTACCTAGATATGCATATTTTGGTCCAAACCCGTCAGCTACAAAAACAGTAGTCCTATCAATCGACGAATATGAAACAATTAGATTAATGGATCTTGAAGGACTCACACAACAAGAATGTGCTAAACAAATGGATGTTGCCCGAACAACCGTTCAGAGTATTTATGAACAAGCACGTTATAAGCTTGCTCAAAGCATTGTCCGGGGCTATTCTTTAAAAATTGAAGGTGGTAACTACTCTCTTTGTGACAAAGCTCACTTAGTCAATTGCACTTCATCTTGTACAATTAAAAATAAAAGAAAAATGGAGGATAACAGAATGAAAATAGCAGTAACTTATGAAGATGGTAATATTTTTCAACATTTTGGAAAGAGTAAAGAGTTTAAAGTATACGACATTGAGAATCAAGAAATTATCTCTAGTCAAATAGAAAGTACTAACGGTCAGGGTCATTCAGCCTTAGCAGAAATTCTAAAAAATCTTAACATTGATGTATTGATTTGTGGTGGAATTGGCGGAGGTGCACGAAATATCCTCACATCATTAGGAATCGAAATCATTCCTGGGGTCATTGGCAGTAGTGATGAAGCAGTAATCGACTATCTAAAGGGTGAGTTGCATTACGATCCTAACACAGCCTGTAATCACCATGATGATGGTCATCACGCTTGTCATGAACACGATAATAAATGTTGTCATTAAAAAGATGAGACTAAAAACTATAGTCTCACCTTTTTAAAATTCAACTTTAATTAATTCTACATCATTAGAAACCACCGCTTCATTAGTATTTTTTATCTCTTTTAAATCAGTATGATTTGTTATTAAGACAGGTGTTTCTAATGAATATCCCGCAGCCTTGATCTTATCCATGTCAAATTCCAATAGTAATTGTCCTTGACCAATACGTGCAATAAAGCCCTCGCCATTTAATTGAACTGCATTAATTCCCACGTAAATTAATAATTCAACACCACCTTTGGGGTACCGTAAAGTGAAAAAAGCGCTCAATTAGTGACTAATCCAGTTAATGCTAATGTTGTAAAACATACCTTTCAAATTGATGGAGATGGCTATGGTACCTTACAAATTGCTCACACTTTAACAAGAGAAACATTCCAACACCATCTCTTTCTTTACATGAATTTAGTTTAAAGAATGAAATAGATAATAAAAGTAAGTATACTGATGTATGGAATAATCCCTATATGTGTAGAATTTTAATGAATGCAACTTATCTTAGAAATTTAATTCTTCATAAAAGGGAATATTTCAAAACTAGAGGTGAGTATCAAAAACTTCCAAAAGAGAAATGAAAAATCTTTAAACATCATCATGAAATAATTATAGACGAAAAGATATTCTGTATTTATCAAGCAAAATTAGAAAGCAAGGAAGTACGTTCAAAACGAAAACGAAAGATTTATAAAAATATATTTCATGGTTTATTATATTGTGCAGACTGTGATAGCCTTTTAAAGACCTTATTGTATCGCTTTTACCAGTAACTGAAATCATTAAAAATAGATCTTCTTTATTAGCAATTAAATCAATTGCAAACAGGTTATCGGGCTATTAACCTCTCCAACACAGCGAACTCTTCTTGTTTATTTTACTAAAACGGCTAACTTTCTCATCATTTTATCATTAAGGTATAATGCATCAATTCGATTGTATCAATATATTTTTTCAATCTTATTATTCTCTTTATTAACGGTATCTTTAGCATTATTTAAGCTATTTACATATTTAACGCAATCATATTTAAATTCTGTATAACCTGAATATCCTACTTTTAACAAAATCATTGTTTTAGTAACTTTCTTCAGTTAATATTTCTGTTAGCGATAATCTTTAAATCTTTGTTAAACCTTTACAAATCAATTCACACGGTTTTAATTCATTTTTGTTAATAAATTCTTTTTTTGATTGATATTAAAAATAAAATCCATTGATCATCGCCTCCTGTCTCTTTAGTAATTGCATCTTACAATGGAATCTTTTTCAAATTAATTATCAAAATAAAACTATAGTTTCTTTAAAAAACCATAGTTTTATATAAACTATTCTAATTTTAAACCATTACTTTTAATAACATTTTGATACCATATATATGAATCTTTTTTATATCTTTTATGACTGCCTACTCCATAATCATCTTGATCATTATAAATAAATCCATATCTTTTTTTCATTTCACTTGTTCCTGAAGAAACCATATCAATTGGCGACCAGGCACAATAAGCAAAAACCTTGACACCTCGTGTGATTGCTTTATTCAAAGCAATAATATGTTCTCTAATATAATCAATTCGATAATCGTCGTGTATTGTATCATTATCTAACCTTTCAATTTGACCAATTCCATTTTCAGCAATCATTAATGGTTTTTGATAACGATCCCAATATTTAAGAAAACAATCATATAGACCAAGAGGATTAATTGTCCATCCCCATGGATTAGTCTCCAGATAAGGATTTAATTGGGAATCGCCAATAGCTAAAGTATTCTTTTCATGACTGACAACGTTAGAATTATAATAACTAATCGCTAAAAAATCTAAAGTATTTTCTTTTATTAATACTAGATCGGTTTCTTTTATCTCTACGGCGATATGATTATGACTAAAATAACTTATTGCATATCCAGGATATTCTCCCCTTAATTGTACATCTGCATAAAAATACATTGTCATTTGATTTTTTTCAGTTGAAAAAACAACATCCTTAGGCTTACAAGTCATTGGTGTTACTAAAAAATCAGCTAGCATACACCCAAATTTAAAGTTATTATTTATTTTACTTCCAATCTCTTTTATTTTTGCACAGACAACAAATTTATTATGAATAGCTTGATATTTCTTTTGTTCCAATTGTGTCACTGTATCTTTTACAATTCCTAACGAACTGAGACCTACCCGTGTTAAATTAATCTGATTAACAGGTATCCAATATGTTACTTTATCCTTATATCTTTGCATAATCAAAGTTGCATATTTTATGAATGCTGTCACAACTTTTTCATTTAAAAAACCATTATATTTTAAAGCTAAATCAATTGGCATATCATCATGATATAATGTAACAATAGGCACTATCCCCATTTCTTTTAACAAATTAAATATTTTATCATAATATTTTAATCCTTGCTCACTAGGTTCACCATCTATTCCATTTGGAAATACTCTTGCCCAACTTATTGAAAACCGAAAACAAGTAATCCCCATTTCCTTAAGCAATATCAAATCCTCTTTATAACGATAATAAAATTCAATTCCTATTTTTTTAGGAAAATTATATCTTTCTGGATAATTGAGACGGTCTAAAATCTCCGCTTTAGATAAATCTCCTTTCACCTTTGCTTTATCATTTGGATCATAATTTTGCAAATCAGCAACTGTCAATGCTCTATCATCAGCCCCCTCAGCCTGTTTTGCGCTCATTGCCACGCCCCATAAAAAATCTTTAGGAAATTGATAATATATTTGTTTTTTGTATTTTTCTGTTAGTAGCATATTTAATTCTCCTTATGACCCTGTATTTGGTAAAAAGATTCAAATAATATTATCATTTTTTCTGTCAAATTAACCTCACTCATGATTGTCATAAGAGTATCTTGAGCATGGGTAAATAATAAACATGTTTTATAATGTTCACCTGCAGCCTCTTTTTGAATTATTTCTGTTTGTTCTTGATGTGCTTTTTTTATATCCTCCCTTGCCTCCACAATTTTCTTATGTGCATTTGAAAAATCAAAGATACTGAGTGCCTCCAATGCTTCATTTGCTTTTGTTCTTGCATTGCCTGAATTCATAATGATTTTCATCGCAACTGGTATTAAAAGACTATTTTCATCCATTTATTATTCCTCCACACTATATGACTAATTGGTTACGTTAATCAAAATTCTTTCTTTAATAATTCTTTTTCATGTTCTTCTTTAACAAGCTGATTATCATATCTCATTAAAAATGGATACCAGATCAATCCATAAATAATAAATAGTACAAGAAACCATATAAACGCTCGGAAATCATCAGTAGTTAACCAGGTGCAAATCGGCGCAGGAATACGAGAAATATTATTAACTCCGGCTGGAATATTTAGCATACCAGCTTTCATTACAAACCAGATAATTAATGGACCAATAATTGAATTTATCCACATTGGAATCATTAGTAACGGATTAAAGACAATTGGCGCCCCATAAACAAGTGGCTCATTAATATTAAATATTGACGGTCCAATACAGATTTTCCCCATTGTTTTTAATTTTTTAGATTTACATTTAAATAACATTAGAAAATTTAATGGTAATGTTCCACCTAAGCCCCCCATTGCGATTAAGGCCGTTGTAAAAATCGTTTCTGTTGTCACAATATAAATTGGACTTCCTCCAGCCAATGCCATCTCAGCATTGGCTGCAATTCCCGCCATTAAAATTGGTTTAACAATAGCATTTAACGACCAAGCTGAAATACCTACTGAATATAACAATACGTATAAAAAACAAATAACAACAAATCCCAGTAAAGATTGTCCTAAATTAACAATCGGCTGGAATATTAAATTAATAAATTCTACTAAATCAAAACCTATTGTAAATACAGTTACTCCAAATATTAAATAGATAATTGTCATTGGAACAATATTATTTATCCATTCACAAACAAAATCCGGCATTGTAGCACTATCTTCCAAAATATGTAACTTTGCATATAAATGGAAAATCAACATTACAACTAATCCTACAATAATCGCAATAAATAAACCTGATCCACCTAAAAAATTAATATCTGTAAAAGTAAGTTCAGTTTTCCCAGTTGTTGCATTTTTTAATAAGGTTGCCATGGTTGGACATAAGGCCATTAAAAATACAGTCACTGAAGTTAACCCTGCAGTTATTGTATATTTAGGATGATCCAGTTCCACCATCCCAAAATAAGTAACCATAAAAGCTACTATCAATGACATCATTCCAAAGCTAAATGTATTAACAAAACTCAAGTCCGGTAGTGATGGAATGTAACGTACAAATACATTGTAAATTGAAATAACTGATCCTACCAAAATAAACGGCAAGATTTTCTGCATTGCGCTCGCCACTGCTGCAATCCAAGGATTACTGAAAACTTTTTGCATCCCTGGTGCTAATTTATTAGTAAACCAATTCATAATTCCTTTCATTTTTCTCTCTCCTGTTATATATTTTATTTATAAAACTCTTCTATTTCTAATAATGCTAATTCAAGTAATGCTTTTCCATCTAACATTGAATAAATTTCTTCAGGAATAACAATTACAGGAATATTATATGGGGCTGCCATATCTTTAAAAGCATTCAGCCTAAATTCATAATGCGGTCCAATGCAAAGAATATCCATTTTTGGCAAATATTGTGTGACTTCGCTTTCACTCTTTGCTTCAATAGTTGCATCTATTTTACCTTTTTTTGCAGCTGCTCGAGCTTTTTGAGCTAAAAATCCTGAAGAGAGCCCTCCTCCACAACAAAGATAAATATGTGCTTGTGCCATTTTTATTTCCTCCATTTCTTATTTGTCTGCAAGTTCTTGAACTTTACGCTTATATTTAATCATTTTGTTCATATCTACTCAACTAACATTCTGCACAGTGCAAATAAGTATTTTGCACTGTGCAAAATTCTAGTTTTAAATAAAAATTAAAACTATTATAATATAGAAAACAACAACTAGGGAAGGATGAGAGCATGAGAAGGAAGCAAGAAGAATTGATCAATTATTTATATACTCATAATGAAAAAGTTACAGCAAATATTCTTTCAAAAGCATTAAATCTCTCTATTCGAACAATTAAATCATATATTGCCGAATTAAACATGAATTATCCTAGCTTGATTTCTTCTAGCAATCGTGGTTATGTCATCGATAAAGTAAAAGCTAACTCACTACTTCAATATAAAGACGATATTCCTCAGGACTATGAAAGCAGATGTATTTATATCATAAAAAAGACGCTTTTAGAAAAGCAGGACTATATTGATATTTTTGATTTATGTGAGGAATTATTCATTAGCTATAGTACTTTAAAAAAAGATATTTATAAAATGAATACTTCATTTGCAAATTTTAAAATTACTTTTTCTAGTGAAAATAATAAACTTCATGTTGGAGGTTCTGAACAAAATAAACGTAAACTAATTAGCCATGTGATGTCAGAAGAAGTAAGCGGAAATTTTCTTAACTTAACTTTGCTACAAGAAAGTTTCCCAGATTATGATCTTGATGATGCCTGCACCCTAATCAAAGATATTTGCAAACAGCATCACTACTATCTTAACGATTTTTCTTGTGTTAATTTTATTTTGCATGTAACTATTATGGTTAGTCGAATCAACCATGGTAATCACATTATTAACAATAATGAATTAATTCAAGTTACTAATAAAAATGATGAAAAAATAGCTAAAGAACTATGCCTAGCCTTAGAACAAGTCTTTAATGTCTCTTTTAATTCATCAGAAATACTTGAAATCTATATTCTCTTTAAAAATAATGCAAATTATATAAATAATGAAAACGAAAATGTTTCTTTATTAGTATCAGATGAAATTATTCAAATTACCAAAAATATCATAAAAAATGTTGATGAACATTTCTTTATTAATCTTGACTCCGATAATTTTATAACTCCTTTTATGCTACATCTAAAAAACCTTAAAAATAGATTAATAAAAAACAATCTTCTTAAAAATCCAATGCTTGATTCTATTAAAATATCATGCCCAACTATATATGATATCTCAACGTTTATTGCTTATCAGCTGACATTATCATTTCATGAAAACGTCAATGAGGATGAAATAGCCTTCATTGCTTTACATGTAGGAACAGAGATAGAAAGACAAAAAAAAGAAGAAACAAAAGTATCCTGTCTCCTATTATGTCCTGAATATTTAAATATCACTAGTACTTTACACAAAAAAATTATGATGGATTTTGGAGATCAATTAACTATTCAAAAATCAATTTCATTTGAAAATGAGATCCTAGGGAATAATTTTGATCTTCTTATCACTACTGTTCCTGTTTTAGAATCTACAAACTACTTTACCGTATTATTACCACCATTCCCAATGAGCTATGAGAAAAATAAGATTTTAGATGCAATCATTAGAATAGAGAACACTAAAAAAAGTCAAATTCTTACTAATAATCTTAATTTTTATTTTAATGAAAAACTTTTTTATTCAATGAATGAAGATATTAGTAAATCCGCTGTTATTAACGAACTAGCAGAACGAATGATTAATCTAGGCTATGTAGAAGAAAACTTTAAAGAAGAGATATGGAAAAGAGAAACAGCAAGTTCTACAGCTTTTATGAATATTGCCATTCCACATCCTATGAAAATGAGCGCTTATAAAACTAGTATAGGAGTGGTAATTAGTCATAAAGGAATTGACTGGGGAAACCAGCATTTTGTCAATGTAGTTTTTATGATTGCTTTTAATAAAATAGATAACAAACATTTTCATGCATTGTATGAATCTCTAGTATTATTATTTAATGAACCAATTGTAATATCAGAAATAAAAAAATGTAAGAACTTTAATGATTTTAAAGATATCGTTATAAAAAACTATTTAAAATTCAATGAACGATAAAAAAGATACCAGTATCAACACACTAGTATCTTTTTAAATAGTTTTAACATCTTATTTCAATTCAGGCCAGAAATCTTTATTCG